>CALPMR020000030.1 GCA_943324725.2 Bordetella parapertussis
ACCTCTCCCTTACCAAGGGAGTGCTCTACCACTGAGCTACAAGGGCATGTGGAAAGGTGGGCCGGGTTGGATTTGAACCAACGTAGGCAGAGCCAGCGGATTTACAGTCCGCCCCCATTAACCACTCGGGCACCGACCCGAACCACACCCTCAGAACTTACCAGCCGACGATCCCTCCCCATGCAGCTGCTCGTGCTCCACGGACCGAACCTCAACCTGCTGGGCCAGCGGGAGCCTGGGTTGTACGGCTCCAGCACCCTGGCCGAGATCGATGCCGGCCTGGCCATCCAGGCGAGCGAGCTGGGGGTGGAACTGGCCAGCTTCCAGAGCAACCACGAAGGGGCCCTGGTGGATCGCATCCAGCTGGCGGCTGGGGGCGCTGTCGACGGCATCTTGATCAATGCGGCCGCCTACACCCACACCTCCGTCGCGATCCGCGACGCCCTGCTGGCGGTGAAGATCCCATTCGTGGAGCTGCACCTCAGCAACACCCATGCCCGCGAATCCTTCCGCCATCGCTCGCTGTTGGCCGACAAGGCGCTGGGGGTGATCTGCGGTTTCGGCGCCGCCAGCTACAGCCTGGCCCTGCAGGGGCTCGTGCAGCAGCTGCGGGCACGGCCATGAGCGCCGGCCGCCAGGCTCAGGAGCTTTCCCAGTTGGGGATTCCCTCTGCGCCCTCCCCAGGAAGGCTGGGCGATTCAGGCCCGCGGCTTCAGGCGATCGGGCCTTCGGCTGCAGCCGGGCCAACCCCTGCACCTTTGTGGCCTGAGCCGGGGCCCGAGCCCATTGTGGTCGCCCTGTCGGATCCGCCGCCGCCCTTCCCTTCAGAGGCCCAGCTCCCAAGCGCCCGGGCTGCGCCTGCCAGTTCGGTGGCGCGGGTGAAATGGCTGGCGGCCGCCAGCAGTGAGGCCTGGCTGCAGCAGGCCATCGCCCACGCCGATCTGGTGTTGATCGACCACGCCCACTGCGAGCGCAAGGCTGCTGGTGTGGCCCTGCAACTGATGTTCCGCTACCCCTCCGATGGCGGCCTGGGGGCCGTGCTCAGCCCCCTGGCCCGCGAAGAGCTGGAGCATTTCGAGCTGGTGCTGCAGTTGCTGCAGCGGCGCGGCATCGCCCTGCGCCCCCTGGCGGCGCCCCCCTATGGCGCCGGCCTGGCCCGGCTGGTGCGGCGCCAGGAGCCCGAGCGCATGCTCGACAGCTTTCTGGTGGCTGGCCTGATCGAGGCCCGCAGCCACGAGCGCATGGCCCTGCTGGCGGCCCATGGCCCCGATCCTGAACTGCGGGAGCTCTACGGCGAGCTGCTGGCCAGTGAGGCGCGCCATTTCGGCCTCTACTGGCTGCTGGCTGAGGAGCGCTTTTCGCGGCCGGTGCTGGTGGAGCGGCTGCGGCAGTTGTCGGCACGGGAAGCAGAGCTGCTGGCCACGCTCTGGAGCGAGCCCAGATTCCACAGCTGAGCCGGGGACAGATCTCTGGGCATGAGGGTGACTTTGCTGGATCAGGCTGGTTCAGCTGATCCAGTGCTGGTCAAAGGATCTCACATTCAGGAGGTGGATGTTCAGATCGGCCTTGCCATCCCCATTCACGTCACCGAGCAGCCAGCCATGCTGAAAGCGGAGTTCAGCGGCAGCCCCCGTGAAGGCCCCGTTACCGATGTAGTTCCAGCCCGGATTTTGGAATGGATTGTCGCCATCGAGAATCGCGGTGATCCCAAGCCGATCGCCTTTTTTGCCCTCAAAATCGGTGATTGTGTCTTTCCATGAGCTCTTGACATCCTTGGCCTGCCAGGAAAAGAAATCTGCACCCTTGCCTCCACACAACCGATCCGATCCTTCCCCACCACTGAGCCAGTCGGTGCCGCCGCCGCCACTGAGAACATCACAGCCGCGATCACCGTCCAGGAGATCGTTACCCTCTCGGCCGACCAGCCTGTCATTCCCAGCCTTGCCAACCAGCTCGCTGTTCTGCTTGCTGGCCACCAGCAGGTCGTTGCGCTGACTGCCGACCTGTTGGTCGACAAGAATGGCAGCCTCGATGGCGGTGCGATTGGCCTCCAGGGTGAGGAACATCGCCTTGGCGGTCATTTCCTGGCCACTTTGAGTGTTGTGAATCGTGTCGAAATACAGGAAGTTGTCGGTTTGATCTTCTGTTAGCTGTTCGCCAGTTGACTGGGCAAAGCCAAATGTGTTGTCAATGCCGTAACTGGTGAAGTTGCCAAGCTTTGGTCCATAAGATTGCCAGTTGTCTCCAAATTCCGGAGAAAAGTAGATTAGCTTTGCATAGGGGAACTCTGTGTTCAGTTCCTTCACCATCGCGGCGTAGTCGGTTTGGAATTGCTCCAGGCCACCAGCCTCCACGAAGCTTGCCCAGCTCGTCACCCATTCCGGTGCATCCGGTTGCTTGGCTTGCAGGAGGAGGCCGCTGAGAAAGGGCATCTGGTAAGCATCGCCATCCACCACGCCGCGGAAGTCGGCCAGGGCAAAGGTCATCAGCTGGCGACTGCCACAAGCACGCAGTTGGACGGTGAGGTTGTCACGCATATTGACCATCACCTGATCCAGAACACCCTCAATATCAGGATTCGCCTCGATGGAGGCGATCAGGAGGTCGTTGGAGCCCGCTTGGATGATGGTCAGTTCATTGGAATCTGGGCGTACTCCTTGCCGTAGAGCGGCGAGAATCTGATTCTGCACGCCTGTTTTTGCCAGTTTTGGATACGCAGTGGACAGCGGCACCTGGCCACCTCCAGATACCGGCACGGTGATCACGTCGTAGAGGGAGACGGTGCTGGAGGTGGCGCCGCCGATGGCATGGGAGGGGCCACCAGCTGTCCCGATGCCCGGCGTGGCTATGTAAGTATTAGCTAGTAAATAAGTGGGATTGGGTATGTCCAGATTGGCGGGTGGTTCTTCTGATTTCGTGGTGATTCCCAGGAGGTTGCGCAGGCCCAGTTGGCAACCGTAGTTGGCATTGCTGAAGGTGATACCACTCCAGGCAGGCAGGGCGGTGGGGGCCAGGACTGACTTCTGGATATAAGAGCCATAGTCTCCGTAGGAAGTGAGGCTATCGCCGAAGCTATAGAGCTCGCTGAATAGGCCTTTGGCAGTCTGAGCAGGTCTGGCAATCACGATGAAATGACTGGTTAATGTTTGGAAAATCTTAGCAGAAGGCTCCAGGGGAGGACGCATGCATCTTCGCCCTATAGATCTTGCTTCGCTCTGGATATGGTTGGGTTTTGATTTTCAGTTGGCCTTGTCTATGGAGCTCTTTTGATGCTGCTGGTTTTCCCTGCAGACTGAATGGCCATGGCTTCTGATGCCAGCAGATGTTCATCAAGCAAGCTCCCGTGCCTCTCGGCCGCTGGCTGGTCCGTCGGCGGCGACGGGATCACAGGTGGCTCGGTTGAGGTTTGCGTGCCCCGTTTCCCCCTGACTGGTTTGGGGGCGAGTTGAGGTGAGTGACGCCTATTGGGCTGGATCGGCAATGGACGTGAAGACGGGTGGCTCCGGGGCCTTTGTGGCCTGGATTTCGCTTAGAAGGGTTGTCTTCGTGCCACCTCACCGTGCCCACCCCAGGAGAGTTGTTTGTTGGGCTGCTTCTGGGATCGATCGGGTTGGGCTACTTCGTCTATGGCCGCAAGACGGGGCGTTTGGTGGCCCTGCTGTGCGGGTTACTGCTGATGGTCTTCCCCTACTTCGTTGCTGGCGTCTGGCCCCAGCTGGGGATTGGGGTCGTGCTGATGCTGCTGCCCTGGCTGTTTCGTTGAGGATCAAGCTTCCCGGTCTGGGAGAAGCTCACATCCGTGCCATGGCGGTGATCTTGGCCAACTTGTCTGCGGAGAGACCATCGAGTTCTTCGAGGCTCACCAAGCCGTCCTTGACGAAGTCGGCAAAGACAAACAACAAGCCAGGCAGACGAAAATCGAATCGCCCTTCAATCTCATGGCGCCGGATGCTGAGAAAATCATGCAGCTTCCAGACATCTTCGGGTTTGCCGAGAGTTTCGGTTCTGCTGCGTAGATCGCCGATCAACGTCTCCATATCCCGGGACATGGCGCGCTCGAAGACGGCCTGGGCCACGCCTTGCTCTTCGAGTGTCCAGCCGGCCACTTCGGTTTCCATTGGCCTCACGTTTCTCCAGTGAAGCTATCGGCTGGCGTGCGGCAGTGCGAGCCCAGCCGGATCCTGCCGGTGAACTGTGATGAAGTGTCGCCGCTGGGGCAGCTGGAACCAGGGCAGCTCCGGATATTCATGATGTTCCCAGTGGTAGCCGAAGTGGTAGCAGGCCAGCAGGGACAGGCTCCGCGGCAAGGCGAGGCTGCGGGCGTGATGGCGATCGCCAGTGGAAGCAGGGGCTGCTGCTCCTTCCCGGTGGGGCAGATAGGTGCCGAACACAAACAACTGCAGCGAGCTCAGCAGGAGCGGCAGGATCCAGAACAGCAGCAGGTTGGTCAACGGGTGGGGAGTGTGCCCGTGCAGCAGCAGCAGCAGCAGGACGCTGACCAGCCAGCAGCTGAGCAGGGCACTCATCTGGGCGGCTGTCAGGTACTTCGCCATGAAGCGCAGATACCAGGCTGCGGCGCTTCGGTTCTGGCCATCGTGGTAATCGGGGTCGTTGGGGCTGGCTGGGGCGAGGTGGTGGCTCAGGTGGTGGCGGCGACAGCGATCCCAGGGCAGACAGGCATAGAGCCCCAGGGCCAGACGGCCGAGCCGATCGTTCCAGCGTTGCGAATCGGGGAGCAGCGAGCCGTGCATGGCGTCGTGGGCGACGATGAATAGTCCCGTCTGCAGGAAAGTCCGGATCAGCACGGTCAGGGTCAGCAACAGCGGCGACAGGCCGGCGCTAGCGAGGGGCAGCAGCAGCACCAGGCTTGCCCCCCAGGCCCCGATGATGCCAAGAGAAAGCCACAGTCCCCGAAGGGGGGACTGTGGCTGCAGTGGCGAAACGGGATGGCAGGTACTGCCGATCAACGGGCGAACTTGAGCAATTCAGCGGGTGAAGCCAGCAGGTCGATGGCCACGAAGTAGATCTTGCCCTGGGGATCGATCAGGAAGCGCCAGGCCACGTTCATGCCGACGCCGGCGCCGAACCAGGGGGTCTGCACCTTGCCGGTCACCTTGATCTGGGTGAAGCCGTCATCGGAGGGTTCGGTGACGCCCTGATCAGGCAGCAGCTTGAGATTCTGGCAGTCTTCGCGGAAGAAGCGCAGCACGGCGTCCCTGCCCACAATTGGCCGTTGGAACGGGGGTTGCAGGGCGCCGTCGGGCAGGAACAGCTCAATCAGATTGTCGAAGTCGTTGGCATTGAGCAGGTTCATGTACTCAATCACCGTGGCGTTATCCACGCCTCCGATCACAACGCTGCTGCGCTGTTCAGGTGCAGTGGGGAGCACGATGGGCTCACTCACCCGTTCGACGCCGGCACTTTTGCCGGGATCGAAGCCCATGTCGACGACAAAGTTGCGCAGCACGGTGATCTGCTGGCCTTTGTCGATGGTTTTCAGCGATTCGAGCACGGCAGCGGCATTGGCCGAGAGCTGGTAGCCGGCGGGGATCGGAGCCACGAGGCCCTGCTCCATCCATTCGCCCAGTTGATACCAGAAACCCAGCTTGATATTCACCGACCAGGAGGCATACCAGCGGGCCAGTTCGGTGTCGGCGTGATTGGCCAGGTCACACATCACCTGGCTCTGTTCGGCGAAGTTCATGACGCGGATGCGGTTCAGCATCGGCTCGGCGAACTGCATGCGAGCGGCTCCCGGGGCCGCAATGGTGATTGTCTTGCCCATCTCGAGGTAGGCATACCAGATCAAGGCAAGTTGATCTTCGGCGCTGAGTAAGTTGTAACGAGCCGTGAGGGCCGGCACGACGTCAGCCGACTGGGTTTCGGGAAAGATCCGTGTGGCCCTGTCAAGAGTGAACATTGGCGCGTCCGTCGATGGATTCGGTACAAAACCTAACGCGGAAGCCTCCTCTCGGGCTGGGTGGGTATCCGTCTGAGAGGTGTGCCAGATGGCGTTGGTCCGTGTTCGGGGCTGCCCAGGCGCCTGGTGGCGAGAGGTCTGAAGGCCAGGGGCTCGCCAGACCCAGATCAGGCCCGCTGTCCCTCCTTGTTCCCACAGCTGCCCTCAGCGCTGAGATCTGGGCTCCGGCAGCGGTTCAGCGCCTTCCAGTCTTGCTGGATGGAGCGTCTATTGGTGAATCCGGTTGTCCCATTTGAACCTGATCACTGAAGTGTATGGCGCTCTGCGGAGCTGGGACCTGGCCCAATTTGCTGCTGATGTGCGTTGCCTGCAGTGCCCCGGACAGCCTGGCCGAGATGTGGATCCAGCTGCGCCGATCGGCCCGTCGGCGACCGCCTGCCCCAGAGGGACGGCCTCGTTCCGGTTGATGGCGACAGGATGGATCTGATCTGAACCCAGGGATCCGGGCCGTCTTGGCTTTGCGAGCGCGAATGTGCTCGCCAGGCAGCTGTGCAGCCTGGATCCCTGCCGCGACACATCGCTGGTAGCCGGGTCATTGGCTGGCTCAGGCCGTCGCCTGGGACCGCTTGAAGCCATAGGCGAGGGCCGCCAGTGCCCCCAGCCCCAGGGCGCCACCGGCGGCCAGGAATACCAGGGTCTGGAGCAGCAGCAATACCAATCCCAGCGCCGAGAACACTTTGATCTGGATCCTGGCCTTGATCAACAGGCCCAGCAGCAGCAGCACAGTCGCCTGCAAGCCGGCAATCTTGGCTGCGCTCAGGGGGCAGAGGGGATTGGGGAGCACCATGGGAATAAAAGGGTTGTTCATGCTGGCTGGCCTGGCCGCCCGGTGCGATCACCCTCTGTCGCGCCCCTCCCGGGGCATCGGGCCCGAAATCAGAAGGGGCACTACCGGCACAGGGCAGCACGGCCTCGACGCCCTAAAGCTGCTGCGGTCATCGGCCCCTCACCGTTATCTGCGCGCACCGCCACTTCCTCAAGGCAAGGACAAGCGTGGCGATGAGCTGCCGCAGGAGCTGCAGCGGTGGCAGGACCGGATCGAGGCGATCCGCAAGGCCAGAGCAGAGCTGGAAGCGGAGGCCGCACGCTGATCAGGCTCGGCAGCGCCAGCAGCAGGCTCAAGCTGCCGAACAACAGGTGGCTGGGGCTGAAACGACCCAGGCCGACGCCAAGACCAGAGAGAAGGCTGCACGCCGTGCCAAACCGCACGTCAGTGCGCCGAGGCGGCTCGGGAGCTGGCGACCCTGAAGGCTGAAGCGGCTGGCCAGCAGGACGCGGATCTGGACGCCAGTACTGATTTCCAGGTGATACCCAGCCGCAACCTGCTCACCGATTCGGCCGGAAATCCCAGGGGTAACGCCTAACGCAATCACCGCTGCCAGGAAGGCTGCGCCTGCACCGACCCGGACGGCCACATCCTCAAAGATAGGGATGGCTGGATCCAGGGCTACAACTGCCAGGCTGCTGGCGATGGCGATCACCTGGTGATCGTCGTTCATCAAAGGGGCCAGCGGCACGGAATCTGGATGCAAGGGGGTGTGCAAGCTGCATACGGCTGCACTGGCGGCAGCCTGAGGGAAGGGCCGCCGGAAGGTAGCCCGAACAGCCCCAGATCCAAACGGTCAGGCCTCCAGTTCGGAGCTGTTGGGGAGCTGGCGTGGGGGCTGAGGCTATGTGAGCCATTTCCCTAGCGAAAGCGTCTGACCAAGGGCTCTGCCCGCCAGGCACTGACTATCATGATCAGAAAGGAATCAATAATTCCAATGCGTTTCAACTTATGGAACCAAGCATGTTCGTTGTAAAGTAGATGGATCAGGGCCTCCTCCTGTTCCGTTGATGGCGGCAGGAAGCCAAGGCGGAGCACCGAATAGCCTTTATGGCTTCTCTGTCCTAAAATCTTTGAGGGAATCGTCAGTTTGCTCTGGGGCAGTTCCACCACGGCATCTTTGCCATCCGCTGCCATCATGGGGTCGATCAGTGCCATGGACAGGCCACTTTCCGAAAGATCCCGGGTCACTCCCCAAGCGACCTGGGAGCCGATACGAAGGCAGGCGATCGTTTCCAGCGGAAAACGATCGTGCTTGCGCCGCACAGGTTGATCGATGCAGGCCAGCACACAAACAAAAATAACGATCGCGTTATACATGTTCCAGGCCAGCATCACCTCTTCTCCCTCGAAGGAGGAGCGCATCCAGCTCGGATCAATCAATGGCAAGCCATAGCGCATGAATATTGTCACCGTGAATATCGTCAGATAGGCAAGCAGTGGCCAGGTCAATTCTATATCTATGCTCCGCCTCTTCCTGATCGTATCTTTGTTGGTTACCAGGCTGCCGATGTGGCCCATCGGATTCCTGATCATGCGAGCTAGTCGACCAAGGGCCGGAAAACAGAGTAGAGATTCATGGATCTCGGTCCAAATCTGTGAGTAGTGGTTCTTGCTCTGCCATGACAAAATGCCATGCAGGATGATTGTGAACGGAAGTCCGTAAAAGAGATACTCGGATGGTGGGGCTGTAATTAAGCTGAAGCCGAGCACAAGGCTTAGCAACGGTAGAATAATATAGCCGGTGCGAAAAATTGGCATGAAGCAGTGAATTGCCTGGCTTACGTAGAAGGATTTTTGCCAGATTCCAAGCTTGGTCCAAATCGGCAGGTCTCTCCAGCAGAAGTAGATCTGGATATTGCCCTGCAACCAACGCAATCGCTGATCAATATAGTCGCGAAAGGTGCGTGGCACTTCGCCGAGGCTAAGAATCTCATCCAGGTAGAGGATGCGCCATCCCTTGGTCATCAGACGTGTGCCTGTCTGGTAATCCTCCACGATGCACTTGCTGAAGTAACCACCCACTGAAACCAGTGCCTCCCGCCTGGCCACATAGGACGTGCCACAGCAGATCACCGCATTAAAATGGTCACGAATAACTTGATTGTAATGAAAAAAACTATCCAGATCGCTTGGCATGCAAATATTAAGCCCAAGATTTCGCGTGTGAAAGTCGGGATTAAAGTAGTGCTGTGGGGTCTGGACTAGTGCAACCCCGGGATCTCCGAAAAAGCCGACAGTCCGATTTAAAAAATTCTTGAATGGGATAAAGTCACAGTCGAAAACAGCGATCAGATCCCCTTGAGTGCATCCAAGGGCATGGTTCAGGTTTCCGGCTTTGCGATTGAGGTTGTCCGGCCTGCTGAGGTAATTCACGCCTATTTCAGAGGCTAGATTGGCCATTGCGTCTCGACGTCCATCATCGAGAATATAGATTCTCTTGTTTGGATAATTGATGCTGCAACATGCTAGCACCGTTCTTCGCACCATCTTGACGGATTCATTGTAGGTTGGAATGAAAACGTCAACTGATGGGGGATTGTCGATTCCGGATTGACAGTATTGATCGGCTTGGCGGATCCTGGGCTTCGGATCAAAGAAAAGCGAGGGATAAAATTGAATGCCAATGCTTAGCAGGGAAATGATCTCGATCAGGAAAAGTGTAAGGCTGAAAGCTAGGCTCAAGGGGTGGGCTGTGTTCAGAGTTGTTGCTCGCCAGATAAAATAGCGTAGGCTGAATCCGCTCAGCAGGATTGATCCCAGTAGGTATGTCCAGGGGCGCCGGGGAGCCTTGCTCATGCCCAGCAGAATGCCCAGGGCGACCATCGACGGTTGAATGGTATGCATCCAGTCGTCAGGTATAGCCCAGGGCTCCGGAAGTTCGCGCGTTTCAAGTGGATTGAGAAGCCCTGGTGCCACCAGTCCGAACCGCAGATTCGCCAGCGCCAGGGCCAGGAACAGGCACACCGTGGAGATCACCAAAAATCCCCACGCCCAGTGGGAAATGCGGCGTGGCTTATTCGTCTTGGCAAACAGATTGAGAATTTCCACCGCTAGAAAATCACCCGCCCCGTATAGCCCACGTAGCAGAATTGCAGCGGTGGGGCTGGAACATCGTTGAGGATTCGCACCCGCACCTCACTTTCCCTTGCCAGGTTGATCGGAAGTGGCACCAGCGGGGCCTCCCCGAGCCGCAGCCGTCCGATCCCGGAGCGGATCGACTGCACCTCACCCCGCAGGGTCAATCGTCTTCCCACTAACTCAACCCTGGCGGCCGAGCCGATTCGCAGCCGGTTCAGATCGTTTTCCGCCACGTAGGTGGTGACCCAGCGGTTTCCGCAATCGATCAGTTTGATTACGGGCTGCATGGCTTCGAGTAGATCGCCTGCCTGCGCCTGCAGTTCCCAGATCACGGCGTGACGTGGGCTGCGCAGCACGCTCAGGTGCCGCTTCTCCCATTCCTGGCTGGCTGCGGCCAGTTGCCGCTCGAGGCCCTCGACTCGCTGACCCTGCGTATATAACTCGCCTTGCAGGGACTGGAGGCTGCGCTTGGTTTCCTGCAGGCGCACCGCGGGATCGGAACCACTGCGGTTGGTACGCAGCACCAGGTTGTTGGTCGCGGCCTCCAGGTCGGTGCGTCCGCTGAGCAGCCTGGCTTCGAGGACCGCTAACTCACTATGCCGCTCTTGCTCGGTGGTACGGGCGCGGTCGTAGACGTTGGCGGCGAGGACGCCGGTGCGGAACAGGACCTCGATGCTTTTTGTTTCCCGTTTAGCGAAGGCCAGTGCAGCCTGGGCGCGTCGCAGATCAGCCGTGGTCTGAAGGAGATCCTGGCGGTTGCGGCGAATCTCCAGAGCCCGCTGCCGTTCAGCATCCACTTTAATCGCCGCAAGCAGGCGTCTCTGAGCCAATTCCTGGCCGCGCAGGTCTGCCTGGCGGCTCCGGGCCGCCTGCAGCTCAGTGCGTAGCCGTTCCAGTTGGTCACGGTTGGTGTTGGTGTTGCGGATCACGGCCAGCTCCTGGTCTTGCTGAACCTCCAGGCCTGTGCTCTTGGGCAGCGATTGCAGCGTGCCGGTGATCGGAGTTCGGATCGTAATCGGGTTGGCGTTGATCACGGCATCGCGCGATCGCGATGTGAGGAAATTGGGCGCGATGATCCCTGTCAGGACAAGCAGAGTGCACCCAATCAGAACGATCAGGACTTCAGCTCCAAGGCTCCTCGGAGATTGGTCATTGTCGTCTGTGACCGGGTCGTTGTTGTCCGAAGTAGACGAGATTGACGTCCCCGCAGTAGTCAATTCGGAAATAGGCGGTACTGTCACCTGGGAATTGTGTTCTAGATGAACGTTGAGCTGGCTTTGGATCTCATGAGATCATGGGTAGATTTTGGTTAATGGCTTTGAGGATAGGACGATCGCTGGGTTATGACGGCTTGTTGATGTTCAATGCAGTCAGAATGCTGCGCGTTGCTGGCTTGGCTGCATCAACAGCGTCGAAGGGTAGGGGCCGCTGCGGCAATCCGTCCTGGCGAGGGAAGTGCTGATTCAGCCAGGTGTGCCGATCGCTTAGGCCCCAGCTCGTAATGCTTTTTAGTCGGGGTTGGTGCAGCATTGTCGTCAGGAAATCACCGTAAATTGAGGCGATACGGGCGTCCCGGTCGGGAATTGAAGGCGGCAACATCCTGTCATTCACATCCAGTTCGGTTACCTGGATGTCGAGGTTGAGGTCGGCCAAGGACTGCAGGAAGGCAGGTAGCCTCTGAAAGGTCGGTCCTGCTGGCGTGGCATAGAGATGGGCCTGCAGCCCGAGGGCCTGGATGGGGACCTGGCGTTGGCGCAGTTCGCGCAGCAATTCCAGCATCTGCTGGCGTTTTTGTTCACTCGCCGGATCATCCCCTTCCAGTCCGTATTCGTTGATGAGCAGGGGAACGGTTGGGTCGGCCCGGTGGGCCCAGCGCAGCGCCTGGTCAATGTAGTTAGGGCCGAGCCGCTCCAGCCAGAGACTGCGCCGTAATCCGCTGCCATCTTCGGCGATTGGTTCATTCACCACATCCCACGATTGCAAGCTGTTGCGATAATGCGCTACCACTGTGGTGATGTAGGTCTCGAGTGCCCGCTCAGTCTCTGCTGGAGGGAGTGCCACCAGCCAGTCGGGTAGCTGTTGATGCCACACCAGGGTGTGGCCGCGCATCTGCAGTCCCTGGTGACGGGCGAACTGGAGCAGCCGATCCGGCGCGCTGAAATTGAAGCGGCCCGGTGCCGGTTCAAGACCATCCCATTTCATCTCTCGCTCCGGCACGATCATTGCCGCCTGGGCGAGCAGCAAGTCTCGGAAGGCCGCATCCTGCAGCTGGGCCTCGGTGATCGCTACTCCCCAGGGGCGGTGGCTGCGGGCCGCCGCCGCTTTGAGGCTGGCGGCCGCCCCTGGCTGGGCGGCCTTGGGACGGGCCAGCCCCCAGCTGGTCAGTGCCAAGGCCGCCCCAAGAATCAACTGCCTGCGTCGCATCTCCGGTTCCTGGCTGTCCCGCAGTGAGGATTGGTTGTGCCGACGGTACTGTTGAGCTTGTCTCGTCTTATCACCAGCTCGCCATTGGCCACGAATCGCCCACTGGCCTCAGCGCCGCTGCAGCCGGTTGCGCCATTGACGAGTACCGATTGGTTCATGGCGTAGGCAATTCCCGCAAGTAGGCAATGGTGGTCTCCAGGTACACCGTGGGGGACCAGCCCAATTCGGCGCTGGTCAGATCGATCACCGGTTGGCGCTGAAGGGGATCGACCTGGGGCAGGGGCTGCTCCACAAATAGCAGGTAAGGATTGATGCGATTGCGCACCAACTCCGCCAATTGTTTGATCGTGAACTTCGACGGATTGCCGATGTTGACCGGGCCGGTGTTGGGGCGATTCATTAACCGAATTAGCCCCTCCACTGGATCGTCCAAGAAGCAAAAACTGCGGGTTTGCCTGCCCCCGCCATAGAGGGTTAGGCGGTCACATCGCAGGGCCTGCATGATAAAGTTGCTCCTCACTTGGAGATCGTAGGGCAAGATGAGGGCCCGTAGGTGTTGAAGATCCGCATCACTCGAGTCTCGTTGCCGTGCACTTGCCAGCAATCGACACAGAGGGTTTCGGCAATGTGTTTTCCCTCGTCGTAGCAACTGCGGAAGCCGATCGTGTTGACGCTGCCCCGGTTTCTCTCGTGCTGGAGATACTCCACCGAATCGCCATAGACCTCGATTGTGCTGGCCAGCAGTAGGCGTGCCCCCACCTCACTGCCGGCAGTTCGGCCTTCAGAAGACCCGGCTGCGCTGCGGGGCATGGTCAAGAATCGCTGCAAGGTGAATGTGCTGGCGGCACTCGCCAACTTGTCCATGGTCCGGCATCAATGGCTATGCAACACGTAAATGGGGTTGTGGCGTGCCCATTTGGGCTCCAAATTGGGCTCGATGAACAGTGGTAGGTGGCAATTGTACTGAATTTAGACCGATTCAGGCCAGCGACGCCCGTCAACAGCTCAAACCGACCAAAAGAGAGCCATGGGGAGACTTCGGGCCCTGTTGCCACGATTTTCCCTTGACTGAGGAAATGGAGGCTTGCTTTTCACGGTCATAATATCGATATTGATCTTAACTTTAGGCGAGCAATCTTGCAGAGTTCGTCAATGATTCATTCGACTGAAGCTCGCGCCTTGTTCGGGAATTTAGATCCGTTGGCTCCGTGATTTCAGCAGGTATGCAACTGGCATCAATCGTCAGCATCCCCCAGTCCTTCCCTTCTGAATCGTTGGCAGGCTTGATGAAGTCGTCAATCATGAGTTAAATTTCGTTGCCTGAATCTGGATCGTCACTGTGTGAACCAGGCCCCATTCACGAATTGAATGTCGCAGACTCTGGTGGGGGTGTTAGTCCCGGAATTTCGTTTGAACCAAGCGTTTCAAACGAAAATCCGGCAGCTCCTGGCTGGGTGCCATGCCACGGGCTCGGTCAACGCAGGACAACAGGCAGCGTTCGCTGACCCCAAGCCCCCGGGCCAGTTCAGCCAAGGCCAGGGGTTGGCGAAAATGGTGGGCGAAAAAGTTCAGGGCTTGCCACCCAACAGAACACAGTCGCCCAGTGAGCTGCGGGAGCCTTGATCCGATGCGTCGGGCTCTTTAGCATCGGGTCATTGAACTGTCACAGCCGCTGAAAATGTCGCCAACCGCAGCGGTTTTGGGATTTCCGTCACACCCTGACCTTTCTGTAAAGCTGCCGATGATGGCAGACAAGGGCTTAGGCAGACTGCTTACACTTCGACGCCTATCGCCATCAAACGCAACATCCACAGCCCAATTCGAGCCATGGTCCCATCTTTATTTGTCAATCGATAGCTGTGGTTTTTGCCCTGGAGTGGATAGTCTGGGTCGGGCCAAGGACGCTCCTGTCGGTTGGCCAAGGGAGAAAAGGCGTCGCCAAGGCGGCGCTTTTTTGTGCGTCAGCCTCGGATTCGCCGCAGCCAGCCTGGTGTCACCTGAAACCCTTGGGTCCTGGATAATGCTGTGCGGCCGGCGTTGAATCAGCTCGCCGGGGATGGCCGGCTGAGCTCAGGACGCTTGTTGATAGAGCTGCTCCAGGCGCTCGCGGTTCAAGTCCACGTACAGAACGGCTTCGCCGTGTTTCGGGGCTTCGGGATGCCTGCTGCCCTTGGTGCGGGATCTGCTGCTGTTCTGGGCACCGAATCCCTGGCTCATCAAGGTAAAGGCGCCGCAGAGGATCACGGCAAAGCTGATCGTGTAGAGAAGGGAGAACAGCACGCGGCTGAACCTGTCAGAGGTCGGATCAGCCTAATGTGAAGAACTGTTAACCGTGGCTTCGGCGCATGCGACTCGATTCCGTCCCATGGCCTTGGCTTGATACAGCGCCTCGTCCAGGCGCTGGAGCAGGTGATCGCGATCCTCGGCGTCCAGCAGCTGGGCCACGCCGAAGCTGCCGCTGACTCTAGGTACCGGTCCGATGGCCTGGCTGGCAATCAGGCTCCTGAGTTTTTCGGCGACCTGCTGGCCCTTTTCGGCACGACAGTGGGGCATCAGCACCATGAATTCCTCGCCGCCCCAGCGGGCCAGGCTGTCCGTGATGCGCAGTTGCCGGCTGATGCGCTGGCAGATCTGCACCAGCACCTCATCACCGATCTGGTGGCCAAAGGTGTCATTGATCGATTTGAAGTGGTCGATGTCGAACATCACCAGGGTCAGCTGACTGCCGTAGCGATGGGACCGAGCAATTTCTGCGTCCAGCTTTGACTCAAGCGTGCGGCGATTGGAGATGCCTGTCAGCGAATCCGTCGTGGCTAGTTTCCGCAGTTCGCTGTTAGCGGCTGAGAGGGCGTTGTTGGACTCCAGCAAGGCAAGCCTGGCGGCCTGGGCCTGATCGCGGGCCTGTTGCAGCTCCAGCTCATGAAGCTTCCGTTCCTGAATGTTGCGGCTCATGCCAAGCAATTGCACGGCATTGGCTCGGTGATCGATCAGGGGGATGGCCAGCACCTCACACCAGGTGGTCTTGCCGTCCTTGCGGTGGTACTCCAGCTCTGCATGAAAATTGTCCAGTTGTTCACCTCTGGCCATGACGGTCTGCAGTCGCTGGAGGTAGTTGGTCCATAGGAGTGCAGACTTTGGTGTCAGGATCTGCTCGATGGCCTGGTCCATGGCTTCTTCGGCTGTGAAGCCTCGAAGTCTTTCCACCGCTGGGCTGATATAGCTCATGTTGCCGTCTTGTTCCATCGTCCAGATCACATCATTGGCATTGTCTGCCAGCAGGCGATGGCGTTCTTCACTGCAGCGAAGGGCTTCTTCGGCTGCCACTTCGTCGTCAATCACACGGAAGCTGGCCACGCTGCCTGAAGATTGTCCGCTGTCATTGCGATAGGGGCTGGCATGGGTCTCGATCCAGTGAGGCTGGCCATCTTTGGCCAGCACCTGGTCGCGGACGACGATGGCATCACCACGGCAAATCTGTTCCCAGTGTTGTTGGAGATGGCCTGCTTCGCCCTGTTGGCTGAGTACTTCGGCGCCGTGGCGCCCAATCCAGTCTTCAGGCCGCCAGCCCAGGGTCTGCTCCAGTGCAGGCGAAACCCAGCTGACCCGGCCATCAGCGGTCAGAAGCACCATCACGTCCGAGGAGTTTTCGGCGAGCAGGCGAAAGTGCTGTTCCGATTCGCGCAGGGACGCTTCGGTGCGCTTGTGAGCCGTGATGTCGGTGGTATAGCCAAGCAAGCAGTCAGCTTCATCCTGGCGAGGCAGAATCATTTTGTGAGACAGAAAGATGCGCTCTTCTCCTGAGGCCGTGACAATCACCTCTTCGCGGCAAATCGAGGAACCGCAACTGAAAACCTCCTGATCGGATGCGGAAATCATGCCGGCGAGATCAGCTTGTAATAGCTCTGCATCGGTGTTGCCAAGGATCTCCTCGGCTGGGCGGCCGATCAGGCTGGCGACTTCGCGATTGGCGTAGAGATAGCGTCCGCTCCTGTCTTTCACGTAAACCTGGGCGTCGATATGGCTGAGGATTGTATTCAGCAGTATCTGATTCTTCAGGATTTGTCGTGAAGCCTCTTTCTGCTCGGTGATGTCGATGGCCTGAGCAATGTATAGTCGTGCTGACGCGTCATCGTTGCGGATGCAGGAGACGGAGAGGTCGCCCCAGATGGTTTCGCCGTTCGACTTGAGAAAGCGTCTGATCAGCCGATAGGATGGGATCAGATTGGCGTTGATATCTTCGATAAGTCCAGCGTCTTGATCGCGATCTTCTGGGTGCATGAAATCGGCCCAGGTTCTGTGCAGGAATGTGTGCTCATCACACCCGAGCATGTCGCACATCGCTCGATTGACTTTGACAAAATGTCCATCCGCTGCCGAGATCAGGCAGAAGCCAATCGCTGCCTGCTCCTCCACTTTGCGCAGCAGGGCTTCGGATTCAAGTTGTTTGCGGCGGGCCTGCGCCAGAATCTCCCGCGTCTCGACGTCCCGTTGGATGTCGCGCCAGCCCCCCACCGAGCCGATTCTGCTGCCGTCAGCGGCATTCAGCTGGCGGACATTGACAGCGATCCAGGTGTCGTGGCCGTCCTTGCAGCGCACCTTCAGCTCCAATTGTTGATGACCTTCGCTGGGCAGGGCCGCCATGGCGGCGCGATGGCGCAGGCGGTGATCGGGGTGGACCAGCTGTTCAAAGGGTTGGCCGATCAACTCTTCGGGCTGCCAGCCCGTCAGGGCCGTGAGCGAGCTGGAGAACCAGGTGGGCACGCCGCTCGGATCGGCTTGAAACACCACATCCGAGGCGTTTTCAGCTAGCAGCCGGTAACGGGCCTCCGATTCGGCCAGGGATCGGAAGCTGGCCTCCTGCCTCTGGTAACGCTCCACCTGGCTGTGGATGTCCCGTATCCAACCGATGGCCCCGGCTTCGACGGCCGGATCACAGTGGCGGGCCAGGGAGATATGGGCCCAGCGCCAGTCGCCATCGCGGTGCTTCAGTCGGGTGCTGGCTTCCGCCCGCTTGCCGCTGGCCGCAGCCACCACCAGGGCCCGCAAGGCGGCGGGATCGACCGGGTGAGCGAGATGATCGAGGGATTGATTGCGCAGCTCCTCAGGGCGCCAGCCCAGCAGAGCTTCAATCGAAT
>CALPMR020000031.1 GCA_943324725.2 Bordetella parapertussis
AGAGCACCTTGTCGCCGATGCTCACTTCCGGGGCGGTGCGGGAGCCGTCATCGTTGCGGCGGCCGAGGCCGACCTGAACGACTTCACCCACCTGGGGCTTTTCCTTGGCGGTATCAGGCAGAAGGATGCCGCCGGAGGTCTTTTCCTCCGACTCGGACACCTTGATGAAAATGCGATCTCCGAGCGGTTTGACCGTGGAGACGCTGAGGGTTACAGCTGCCATGGATAAAAAGTTGAGTGATCGCGAAAGGGTGAAGGCGGAGCCAGCGGCGGGCCTGGGGCCTCGAGCCGAAAGATCCGACAGGAGGGGGGCTGAAGCCACCGATGAGGACGCGCTAGCACTCGCGCCCTTCGAGTGCCAACTTATGCGCCAAGCCCCCGTCCACGCCAGTTCGGGTGACCGAACAGACAGCCCCATCCCGGTCGCGATGCCGGCCAGTCGCTTCCCCCGTGGACCCGTTGTGAGGCCATCGCGGCAATGGCTCCCGGGGCCTCTGGGGCCCGCCCCGGCGAGGGTCGTCACTGGGGTCTGACGCAGTGGTAAGGTTGCGCCGCTTCATGCGGGACGGATCCCGCTGGGCCTCCCCGCCACCCTCTCTTCACCCCATGGCAGCTGCTGCTCCCGCCGCGACCGGCACCCAAGGAATCGTCAAGCAGGTCATCGGCCCGGTGCTCGACGTGGAATTCCCCGCCGGCAAGCTGCCCCGCATTTACAACGCCCTGCGGATCGAAGCCAAGAATCCCGCCGGCCAGACCGTCGCCCTCACTGCTGAAGTGCAGCAGTTGCTGGGCGACCACCGCATCCGTGCCGTGGCGATGAGCAGCACCGACGGCCTGGTACGCGGCATGGTGGCCGTCGACACCGGCGCTCCGATCTCGGTGCCCGTCGGTGAGTGCACCCTGGGCCGCATCTTCAATGTGCTGGGCGAACCAGTGGACGAGAAGGGTCCGGTCACCAGCACCCTCACCTCGCCGATTCACCGCCCGGCTCCCAAGCTCACCGACCTTGAAACCAAGCCCAAGGTGTTCGAGACCGGCATCAAAGTGATTGACCTGCTGGCCCCCTACCGCCAGGGCGGCAAGGTGGGCCTGTTCGGCGGTGCCGGTGTCGGCAAGACGGTGTTGATTCAGGAGCTGATCAACAACATCGCCAAGGAGCACGGCGGCGTGTCCGTGTTTGCCGGTGTGGGCGAACGCACCCGTGAGGGCAATGACCTCTACGAAGAATTCAAGGAATCCGGAGTGATCAACTCCGAAGATCTTTCCAAGTCCAAGGTGGCTCTCTGCTACGGCCAGATGAATGAGCCTCCCGGTGCCCGCATGCGGGTGGGGCTCTCGGCCCTCACCATGGCTGAGCACTTCCGCGACGTGAACAAGCAAGACGTGCTGCTGTTCGTCGACAACATCTTCCGCTTCGTGCAGGCCGGTTCTGAAGTGAGCGCCCTGCTGGGCCGCATGCCTTCGGCCGTGGGCTACCAGCCCACCCTCGGCACTGACGTGGGTGAGCTGCAAGAGCGCATCACTTCCACCCTGGAAGGTTCGATCACCTCCATCCAGGCTGTCTATGTGCCCGCCGACGACCTGACCGATCCTGCCCCAGCCACCACCTTCGCCCACCTCGACGCCACCACGGTGCTGAGCCGGGGTCTGGCTTCCAAAGGCATCTACCCCGCTGTGGATCCTCTCGATTCCACCAGCACCATGCTGCAGCCAGCCGTTGTCGGTGATGAGCACTACCGCACCGCCCGCGCCGTGCAGTCCACCCTGCAGCGTTACAAGGAACTCCAGGACATCATCGCCATCCTGGGCCTGGATGAACTCTCTGAAGATGACCGCCGCACGGTGGATCGGGCTCGCAAGATTGAGAAGTTCCTCTCCCAACCCTTCTTCGTGGCGGAAATCTTCACCGGTCAGAAGGGTGAATACGTCAAACTCGACGACACCATCAAGGGCTTCAACCAGATTCTTGCCGGTGAACTCGACGATCTGCCGGAAGCCGCTTTCTACCTGGTAGGCAACATCGAACAGGTGCGGGCCAAGGCCGCCAAGATTGTCGCCGCAGCCAAGGGTTGAACTGATGACCCTCACCCTGCGCGTTCTCGCTCCCGACCAGAGCGTCTTCGATGGCACCGCCGACGAAGTGATTCTTCCCAGCATCTCCGGCCAGGTGGGCATCCTCACCGGTCACGTCTCCCTGCTCACCGCCCTCGACAGCGGTGTGCTGCGGGTGCGAGAAGGCTCCACCTGGAGTGCCATTGCCCTGATGGGTGGCTTTGCCGAAGTGGAGGCCAACGAGGTCACCGTGCTGGTGAATGCCGCTGAGCTCGCCAGCAGCATCGACCCCGCCGCCGCCGAGAAAGCTTTTGAAGCGGCCCAGCAAGCTGCGGCCGCCCTCGAAGGCCAGGCTGCCAGTCCTGCCAAGGTGAAAGCCCAGCAGACCCTGGCCCATGCCAAGGCAAGGTTGGCGGCAGTGCGGGCCAGCTGAAGGCCTGTTCGAAACTTCGACACTCGGGACGGGAATTTTCAACAATTGGCGGAATCCGTGGCACTCAGCCATCCAATCCCTTGCCAGGCGAGCGATTGGATCGGGCTTCGGGTCTCTGCCTTTTGCTTTTTTTCGAGGTCGCTCAAACCGGTCTTCGCTGACTCAGCAAACTTCCTGAGTCAGGTCCCATCCCGACCAGCGGATCAATCCGCCTCCGCTCATTGCGCAGGGAGCCAAGCTCTGCAGGTGTATGGCGAGACTGAATCGAGATCATCAGCACCAAATTGTTCTGGAAACAATCTCAACATCGCATTGATCGGCAGCCGCCAGCCCCTTGCCGCTGATCATTCTGATCCGCCAACAAACTCGGGAATCCTGGCGAGAACCTGCTGACAACAAGCCAGTGGCCTGTTGTCAGTTGCCGCCTGCATGGGCAAGCCGCAGGCTGGCGGGGAGACTGGTGAACAGTGCTCTTGCCCCATGCGTCTGCGTCTGTTTCTCGATTCGGCCGATCCCCAGGCCTGGAGCCAGTGGCTGCCCTCGGGGCTGTTCCATGGCATCACCACCAACCCCACCCTGCTGAAGCAGGCCGGCCAGCCCTGCCGCCTGGAGCACCTGCGCCAGCTCAGCCAGCAGGCCCTGGATCTCGGCTGCAGGGAGCTGCATCTGCAGGCCTGGGGCGGTGACGCCGCCAGCTACCTGGCCTGTGGCCGCCAGTTGGCCTCCCTCGCCCTCGGCCCGATTGTCGTCAAACTGCCGGTGACCCGGGCCGGAGCCTCGGCGGCCCGGGCGCTGATCGCTGACGACATAGCGGTGACCTTCACCGCCTGCTACGAGGTACCCCAGGTGCTGATCGCCGCGGCCCTCGGGGCCGCCTACATCGCTCCCTATCTCGGTCGCATCGGCGATCAGGGGCGCGATGGCCTGGCCGAGCTGGTGTCCATGCAGCACAGCCTGGATGGGCTGGGATCCAGCGTCAGGCTGCTCGTGGCCAGCGTCCGGCAACCGGCTGACCTGGGGCGGCTGGCGGCCGAAGGCCTCTCCACCTTCACCATCAGTCCCGCCATCGCCGCTGGATTGTTCGGATCTGAGGCCACCGCCACCGATGCCCGGCGCTTTGAAGCCGATGCCGGCTTCGCCACTTCCTAAGCTCACACGACAACGGTCGCTCGGATGGGAACGGGGCGGGAACTAGGCCTGCAGCTTCGCGGCTGGATGGAGAGCGGCAACCTGGGCCTGGACAATGGCCAAGGCCTCGCCAACCGGCTCATCGATGCCCTCGGGGCGGAGGAGAGCCTCAAGGGGCCAGTGCGTGATCTTGCCAGCCAACCGCTGTTGCGCCAGCTGCTGCTGCGGCGGGATGAGCACAGTGGGATGGCGATCGAAGCGCTCTCCCATCACCTGGCACGCACCTACACGCCTGCGGTCCTGGCCGAACTGCATGACCTGATCGAAGCCGCCACCGGCCTCACGGTGCCCACGGCCACCAAGCGGCCGTCACCGGTCGCTGACCAGGTGCCGGAGCCAGCCGATCAGCGCCCGAGCGACCCGCCCCGGCGGCCGATCGAGGCCGTCTTCGGGGCGGGTCTGGGCAGCGATCTCAAGGACCTGGGGGCAGGACTCGCCCTGGCGGCCAGCTTCAGCCTGGTGCTGGCCTGGGCGGCGGGCGAACTCGACCAGGCCGTCTTCGATGGCTGGCGCTGGAGCGGCGGCGTGGTGCTGGCCCTGAGCCTGGCCCTGGCCCAGGTCCTGAGCCTGGGGCCCCTGCGGCGCCTGCGACGTCGGGGCCTGCTGGATGAGCGCAGCTGCGGTGATCCGCGCCGGGCCTGGTGCTGGATCAGTTCTCCCTGGATCCATGGCCGCCATGCCGAAGCGATGGTCAACGTGCTGGTGTTGCTGGTGCTGCTCGGCCCTTCACCCCTGTCGCTGGCGGATGTGGTGCTGCGCTATGGCCTGACCAGCCTGGCCACCACCGCCCTGGCCGCCCTGCTGGCCCGTCGGCTGGGGGTGGAGCAGCGGCAATGGGGCGGGGCGACGGGCGCGATCGCTGCCCTGATCAGCCTGGCGGCGATCCTCAGCCTGCTGCGCTGGCAGGTCCTCGGCTTCCGGGTCGGCCCGGAAACAATCCCCGCCTGGGTGTTGCTGGTGGTCTACGGGGCGCTGCAACTCGGCTGGCAGTTGCCCCGCGCCAGTCGCCGTGATCACAGCCGACCAATCGAGCGGCTCTGGTGCAGCACCTGGTGGTGGGGCACGCTGCTGGGGCTGAGCTGGGGACTGCTGAGCTGGGGCTCTGATCTGGCCCAGGCCGCCTTCAAGGCCAGGCCGGGGGGCTGAGCCCACGGGAGGCTCTGGCCCCTGGCCTGCTGATCAACTGCCGCGGTGATCGACAGGTCGCAGGCATGCAACGGGAGCAGCTCCGGAACCAGGAAGTGGCTGGGGGGGGGGCTGCTGCTGCTGCCAGGACCTTGATCCACTGACCCAAGCCCCCCTGCCTGGCCGAGCCCCCCGGAGCCCGTATCAGGGCAGGGCACGGCCATGGGGTTGGCCCTGCGGAGTTGACCTGGGTGATCAAGACGGCTCAGGCAGCCGTAAGGCTCCTGAGGCGCTCCCCATCCGCATCCCCAAACCATCGGCCACCGGAAGCTGCCCTTGGCGCGGTGTGTCCTCGATCCCAGTGCCGCTGCCGATCACCAGCTTGCTGCCAACAAAAAAGCGCCCGTGACGGGCGCTTCAGGCGTTGATCAACATTGCCGAGATGACCGGATGAGCCAGCTTCCAGTTCTGATCCAGTGGCGAGGCAACGTTGGCGAGCGAAGAATCAGGCGGTACCGCAGAAGGTGACATCGGGGAACTTGGCCTTGGCTTCCTCGAGCGCTTTGCCACGGCCTTCTTCCTGCCAGTAGTTGATCACCTCGGTGGCCTTGTTGAGGATCTCGACGCGCTCGTTGTCAGTGATCCAGCTCTTGGCCTCAAGCTCACCCTTGAGGGTTTCCCAGGCATCTTCCCGGGGCCAGAAGAAATAGGCGGTGAGGGGGCTGGGACCGCCACCGACGATCTGATCGACGGCCAGAGCGACGTTGTCGGGAAGCCAGAGAATCTTGAGCAGGAAGCGACCCTCATCGGCCTTGGGGGTGTAGCCGGAGGGAACACCGTCTTCGTCGATGGTGGCGGTGGCGAGGGCGGCACTGCCGCCGCGCATCACCGGACGGCCCTCGGTGGTGGCCGGAATCGCGGGCACGGCAGCGTCGACCACTTCAGCGGGGCTGCTGGTCGCAGTCTCGGCGCCCTCGGGTGCTGTCATGGTCTCGTTGCCCAAGGTATGGAAGCAAAGAAGTAACTTACCAGTCCGAGCCACCGCCCTTCCTCCCCTGCCCGTTCGCGCCGTCCTGCTGTTCGACATCGATGGCGTCATCCGCGACGTGACAGCCAGCTACCGGCGGGCGATCGTCGAAACCGTGCATCAGTTCAGTGGCTGGCGACCCGAAGCGGCCCAGATCGATGACCTCAAGTGCGAGGGCTGCTGGAACAACGACTGGGAGGCCTCTCTCGAACTGCTGCGGCGCCACGGGCTGGCTGGCGGTCAGCTGCGGGGCGGCCAGCCCGGTGGCCACCGATCCAGCAGCGACCCACGCAGCCGCGAGCCAGCCCCCAGCGCCGTCCTGCGCGGCGACCCCGTCCTGCGCGGCGACCCCGGCCAGCCCGCCACCGACGCAAGCGCCCCGGCGGGGCTGCCGGCCTTTGACACCTTGGTGGCCGCCTTCGGCACGCACTACTTCGGTGGTGATCCCGAAGGCGATCCGACCCTGTGGCGTGGCTTCATCGGCCAAGAGCCGCTGCTGGTGGGGCCGGAGTTCTTTGCCGATCTGAGCGCGGCCGGCTTCCTCTGGGGCTTCGTCAGTGGCGCCGAACCCCCTTCGGTGCGCTACTTGCTTCAGGAGCGCCTCGGCTTGGCGGATCCCCCCGTCATCGCCATGGGCGAGGCCCCCGACAAACCCGATCCCACCGGACTGCTGCAGCTGGCCGCCACACTGCTGGCCACCTGCGGCGCCAACCCCGCTGGCGGCAGCACGGACAACATCACCCTGGGCCGAGAGGCCCCACCAGTGGCCTATCTGGGTGACACCATCACCGATGTGCAGACCGTGCTGCGGGCCCGCGAACGGATGCCAGACCAGCGCTTCCTCAGCCTGGCGGTCTCGCCGCCCCATCTGCAGGGGCCGGGGCAGGAGGAGCGCCGCCGCGTCTACGAGCAGCAGCTACGGGCCGCCGGCGCCGACCGGATTCTGGAGCGCAGCGACCAGGCCGGTGCGGCCCTGGAAGCCCTGCTGGGCTGAACGCTTCTAGCGCTCCATCGCCACCGGCGCCTTGAGGGCCGCGGCCGTGAGGTTCTCGTGGCCGTGCTCGCTGACGGCCACGTCGTCTTCGATGCGGATGCCGATGCCTTTCCAGCGATCATCGATCGCCGGCTGGCCCTCTGGCACCGCCAAGCGATCGCTCACATAGAGGCCAGGCTCCACCGTGAGCACCATGCCCGGCTCCAGCGCCACATGGTGTTCGCCCAGCCGGTAGGCGCCGACATCGTGCACATCAAGACCCAGCCAGTGGCCGGTGCGGTGCATGTAGAGATGGCGGAAGGCCCCCTGTTCGATGACACCGTCGACCGAGCCCACCAGCAGACCCAGCTCCAGCAGCCCTTCCACCAGCACCCGCACGGCCGTGTCATGCACGCCTTCAGCGGTCTGCCCGGGCGCCACCGCGGCCACGGCAGCCTCCTGGGCCGCCAGCACCAGCTCATAAAGGGCCCGCTGTTCGCCGCTGAAGCGACCGTTGATCGGGAAGGTGCGGGTGATGTCGCCGTTGTAGTAGTCACCGAGCGAACAGCCGGCGTCGATCAGCAGCAGATCGCCAGCGCGCAGCGCGGCATTGTTGGCGGTGTAGTGCAGCACGCAGGCGTTGTCGCCACCGGCCACGATCGAGCCATAGGCCGGCCCACGGGCCCCCTGTTCAAGAAAGTGCTGCTCGATCACCGCCTGGATCTGGCGCTCCTGAAGTCCGGGGCGCACCACCTGCCGGGCCAGCTCGTGGGCCTCGGCGGAGATGCGGGCCGCCTCCCGCAAGCGCACCAGCTCCTCGGGGCTTTTGCGCAGCCGCAGCTCATGCAACATCGGGCAGGGGGCCACCAGACCCAGGGCGGCGTGGCCACTGCGGGGCGCCCGATCCAGCTGACGGGCCCAGGCCTTCAGCACCAGCGGCTCCACCTCCGGATGGCGTCCCACCCGGAAAGCGATGCCCTCGGCTCCCTCCAGATAGCCGCTGAGCCGCTCGGCGAGCTCGCTGCGGGGGTGGGCCAGATCGGCTCCGAAGTGGGCGACGGCCCCCTCACAGCCCCAGCGGAAGCCATTCCAGACCTCGGCGCCGGCATCCTTCGGCTCGACGAACAGCACGAACGGGTTCTCGCTGCGATGCGGCAGAAACAGAGCCACCGCGCCTGGTTCGTCGAAGCCGGTGAGATACCAGAAATCACTGTTCTGGCGGAAGGCATGCTCCACATCGGCGTGATGGGTCACCAGGGGGGCCGCCGGAATCACCGCCGCCACACCGCCGAGCTGGTGCAGGAAACGCCCCCGCCGTTCGGCCAGCAGCAGCGGATCAATCAGGGGCTCAGGCATCTCTGAGGCGATGGATGTACAGCGAGAAGATGGCACAGCCGCTTGAATGCGGTGGATCATGGGCTGCAAAGCTCCCAACACCATCACCTCCATCGGCCGTCCCGCCCGCCTGAACCCAACGCCGCGCCAGCTGCGGCCGCAGCCATGAACGACTTCGTGCTGCTGGCCGTGGTCGTCGCCGTGATGCTGGCCGGTTCCTTCGTCTGTTCGGGCATCGAAGCGGCCCTGCTCACCGTCAACCCGGTGAAGGTGCATGAGCTGGCCAGCCGGGAGCGGCCGGTGCGGGGGGCCAGGCGTCTGGAGCAACTGCGCCAGAAGCTGGGCCGCACCCTGGCGGTGCTGGTGATCGCCAACAACATCTTCAACATCTTCGGCAGCCTGATGGTCGGGGGCTTCGCCGCCGAGGTGTTCCACAGACGGGGCATTGACGGCCCTGCCCTGCCGCTGTTCTCCGTCGGCCTGACGGTGCTGGTGATCCTGCTGGGCGAGATCCTGCCCAAGGCGATCGGCAGCAAACTGGCCCTGCCGGTGTCGCTGGCCAGTGCACCGGCGGTGGGGGTGTTCCAGAAGCTGATGCTGCCGCTGGTGCTGCTACTGGAGCAGTTGATGCCGGCGATCACCGCCGAAAACGAAATCAGCACCGACGAGGAGGAGATTCGCCTGCTGGCGCGGCTGGGATCCCAGAAAGGTCAGATCGAGGCTGATGAGGCCGCGATGATCGCCAAGGTGTTCCAGCTCAACGACCTCACGGCCCGCGATCTGATGATGCCGCGGGTCTCAGCTCCCACCATCGACGGCAATGGCAGCCTGGAGAGTCAGCGGGCCATCCTGTTGCGCAACCACGCCCCCTGGTGGGTGGTGCTCGGCGAAGAGGTGGATGAGGTGCTCGGCGTCGCCAGCCGCGACCGGCTGCTGACCTCCCTGGTGCAGGGCGAAGGCCACACCGATGTGGTGGCCCTGTGCGAGCCGGTGGAATTCGTGCCGGAGATGATCCGGGCTGATCGACTGCTGACCAGTTTCCGCCGCCATGGTTCCGGTGTGCGGGTGGTGGTCGATGAATTCGGCGGCTTTGTCGGCGTGATCGGCCCGGAGGCGGTGCTGGCGGTGCTGGCGGGCTGGTGGCGCAAACCCCTCGGGGCGGGCGAAGCCCCGCCGCCATGAGCGCCACCACCACCCCGGCCATGCCCGAGCGCTGCAGGTTGCTGTTGCGCCGCTGGCGCGGCGAGCTGCAGCTCAGCCCCCGGGAACGCAGCCTGCTGGGGCCGGAACTGCAGAGCCTTGATCGCCAGCTGCAGCGGCTGGAGCAGCAACGGGTCCGGGTGGCCGTGTTCGGACGGGTGGGGGTGGGCAAGTCGAGCCTGCTCAATGCGCTGCTGGGGCAAGAGCACTTCGCCACCGACGTGGCCCATGGCTGCACCCGGCGCCAGCAGGAGCACCCCTGGTCGCGGCCGATCCGGGGCCTGGCCTCGGTCGATCTGGTCGACACCCCCGGCATCGATGAGATCGCCGCGGCGTCCCGCGCCCGCCTGGCCGCCCGGGTGGCCCTCGGCGCCGATCTGGTGCTGCTGGTGATTGACAGCGATCTCAGCCAGAGCGAACTGGAAGCCCTGGACTCCCTGCTGGCCAGCGGCAAGCCCCTGCTGCTCGTGCTCAACCGCTGCGACTGCTGGCCCGCCGCCGAACTTGAGGCCCTCAAGGCCAGCATCCGCCGGCGCCTGCCGGCCGCGGCCCGCCACCTGGAACCCATAGCCGTGGCGGCGGCGCCCCGGCGGGCCCAGCTGCTGAGCGATGGACGCGTGCGCAGCCGCCTCGAAGCCGCGCGCATCGAGCCGCTGACGGAGCAGCTGGATGCGGTCCTGAACCAGCACGGCGAGCGCCTGCTGGCCCTCAATGCCCTGCGGGCCGCCGATCGTTTCAGCCAGGGCCTGCATCAACAGCGCCTGCGCCAGGGCCGCCGCCAGGCCCAGGGCCTGATCGGCCGCTTTGCCGCCCTCAAGGCCACCGGAGTCGCCGCCAACCCGCTGCTGCTGCTGGATCTGGCGGGCGGCCTGGCCTGCGACAGCGCCCTGGTGCTGCAGCTCTGCCAGCTCTATGGCCTGCCGATGACCCGCAGCAGCGCCCGCCAGCTGCTGGGGCGGCTCTCAAGCCAGAACGCCCTGCTCGCCGGAGCCCAGCTGGGCCTGCAGCTTCTGCTCGGCGGCCTGCGCCAGGTGCTGGTGCTGGCCGCCCCTTTCAGCGGTGGCCTCAGCCTGGCCCCGGCAGCGCCGGTGGCCGTGGCCCAGGCGGCCCTGGCGGTGGTCACCACCCGCCGCACGGGGAGGCTGGCGGCGGCCGAGCTGTTGCGCAGCACGATGGCGGCCGGTCAACCGGGGGCCCTGCTGGTCCGCCTGGCGGACCAGGATCCGGAAACTCGGCGCTGGCTGGGGGAGTGGCGGCCGCTGAACTCCAGCAGAGCTGGCCGCGGCCCCCAGGACTCCGCGCCCCTTGGGGCTGGCCCCCTGGGGGCTGGCCCCAAGGCTCCTGGCCTGCTGCCCTGAGGCTGCCCTTGACGCTCGCCCCCAACCGTGACGCCATCGCCCTGTTCGGCACCAGCGCCGATCCCCCCACCCATGGCCATCGGGCCCTGCTGGAGGGATTGCTGGGCCTCTATCCCCGGGTGGTCACCTGGGCCAGTGACAACCCGCTCAAGCAACACACCGCCCCCCTGACCCTGCGAACAGCCCTGCTCAAGGCCCTGGTGGAGGCGATCGCCGATCCGAGGCTGAGCCTGGAGCAGGAGCTGAGCAGCCCCTGGGCGATCGAAACCCTGGAGCGGGCGCAGCGGCGCTGGCCGCAGGCCGAAGCGGTGTTCGTGATCGGCAGTGATCTGCTGCCCCAGGTGCTGCGCTGGCGCCGGGCGGCCGAGTGGCTGGCCGATTGCCGGCTGGCCATCGCCCCCCGTCAGGGCTGGCCGCTGGCTGCAGAGCAGCTGGAGCGGCTGCGGGCACTTGGGGCGCGGCCGGAGCTGCTGGCGTTGCAGATACCCGCCAGCGCCAGTTCCAGGGTGCGGGCCCGCCTCGATCTGCACCAGGTGCCCGAGGAGCTCTGGCCCCTGCTTCGGCACGATGATCCCTATGGACTCCTGACGCCCCGATGCGCATCGCCCTCGCCCAACTCAACCCCCTGATCGGCGATCTGGAGGGCAATGGGGCGCGGATTCTGGCCGCCTGCATCCGGGCCGCTCAGGCCGGTGCCGATCTGGTCCTGACGCCGGAACTGTCGCTGTGGGGCTATCCACCGCGGGATCTGCTGCTGAGGCCGGCCCTGGTGCAGCAACAACAACCGCAGCTCGAGCGGCTGGCCCGCTCCCTGCCGCCTGGGATTGGGGTGCTGGTGGGCATGGCCGATCCGGTGCCGGGCACGCAGCAGACCCCCGAGCTCTGGAATGCCTTGGCCCTGGTGCGGGATGGCGCCTGGCAGGTGGTGGCCCATAAGCGGCTGCTGCCCAGCTACGACGTGTTTGATGAGACGCGCTACTTCCTGCCGGGGCAAGGTGGGGCCGTACTGGACTGGAACCAGGGCGATCGGCTGTGGCGGCTGGGTCTGAGCATCTGCGAAGACCTGTGGGTGGAGCAGGAGCTGCAGCAGCAGCGCCTGGCGGGGGTGGATCCGATCGCTGAGCTGGCGGCGTCGGGGGTCGATCTGCTGCTCAATCTCTCGGCCTCCCCCTATGGCCGCGGCAAGCTGCAGCTGCGGCATCAGTTGGCCGCCAGGGCCGCCGCCAGGGTGGCCGCCCCGGTGCTCTATGTGAACCAGGTGGGCGGCAACGACGAGCTGGTGTTCGATGGCGCCAGCTTCATCGTCGCTGGCGATGGCCAACCCCTCTGGCAGGGAGCCTGCGGCCGCGAACAGCTGGCGATCTGGGATACGGAGCAGCCGAACCTGGGCTGCATGGAGCTGGGACCTGAACCCACAGCCCAGGTGAGCAGCCCAGGCTCAACGGCTGAGCGGAACAGCGACATCGCAGGCCGTAAGGCGGAGACAGCCGCGCGGGGGACCGGTACCGCCGGAGTGCAAGCCGCTGGCGGGGAAATGGCAACGAGCGCTGCCGAGTCGCTGGTCGCAGCGGCGATCGTGGTAGCGGGCGAACCGGAGCAGATGCTGCGGGCCCTGGTGCTGGGAGTGCGGGATTACGCCCGCAAATGCGGCTTCGGCGGTGCCCTGCTGGGCCTGAGCGGCGGCATCGATTCAGCCCTGGTGGCGTTGATCGCCAGCGCCGCCCTTGGTGCCAGGAACGTGACGGCGCTGCGGATGCCCTCGCCCTGGAGTTCCCAGGGTTCCCTTGACGATGCCCAGGCCCTGGCCGATCGCCTCGATCTGGGGCTTCACACCGTGCCGATCGAGGACCTGATGCAGGCCTTCGATCGGGCCCTCACTCCGGCGCTGGGGGCTGCGCCAACCGGAGTGACGGCCGAGAATCTGCAATCGCGCATCCGCGGCACCCTGCTGATGGCGATGGCCAACCAGCAAGGGAAGCTGCTGCTCTCCACCGGCAACAAATCGGAGCTGGCCGTGGGCTACTGCACCCTCTACGGCGACATGAACGGCGGGCTGGCGGTGATCGGCGATCTCTACAAGACAACCGTCTTTGGGCTCTGCGACTGGATCGACAGTGCCGAATCCGAGCCTTGCCGAGCCGAACTGGGATTGCCGGCAGAAGGAGAGCTGATCGGAGCCGCCATCCGCCACAAACCCCCCAGCGCCGAGCTGCGGCCCGAACAGAAAGACAGTGATTCGCTGCCCGATTACAACGTGCTTGATCCGCTGCTGAAGTCGTATATCGAAGGGCTGGCCAGCCCGGAACATCTGATCGCCAGCGGCAGCGACCCGGAGCTGGCCCAGCGGGTGTACCAACTGCTGCGCCGCTCCGAATTCAAGCGCCGTCAGGCGGCACCGGTGCTCAAGGTGAGCAGCCGCTCCTTCGGCGGGGGCTGGCGGATGCCGATTGCGGCGGCCTGAATCCCTGGCGGCGCCTAGGGTTGGCTGCCGCGCTCCAGCTCCCTTCCGGTCATGGCAGTTATGGGCCAGAGCACACCCCTGGCATCCCCCATGGCCAGCATCGGGGTTCCCAGCGAGATCAAACGCGACGAACAGCGGGTCGCCCTCACCCCCGATGGGGTGCGGGAGCTCGTCTCCCAGGGCATGGAGGTGCGGATCCAGGCGGGGGCGGGCCTCGGAGCCGGCATCCGCGACGACGACTACCGGGTCTGCGGCGCCCGCATCGTCGATCGCCAGGAAGCCTGGGCCTGCCATCTGGTGGTGAAGGTGAAGGAACCCCAACCCGAGGAGTTCGACTTTCTGCGCCCCGATCTGGTGCTGTTCACCTATCTGCACCTGGCCGCCTATCCCGAGGTGGGACGGGCGCTGCTGGAGGCGGGCACGACAGCCCTGGCCTACGAAACGGTGCAACTGGAGGATGGCAGCCTGCCCTTGCTGGCACCGATGAGCGAGGTGGCCGGCCGTCTTGCGGCCCAGGTGGGAGCCCATCTGCTGGAGAAACCCCACGGCGGCCGCGGCGTGCTGATGGGGGGCTGCACCGGCGTGCGGCCGGCCCGGGTGGTGGTGCTGGGGGCCGGCACCGTCGGCTGGAATGCGGCCCGCATCGCCGCCGCCATGGATGCGGAGGTGTTCCTGCTGGATCGCTCCCCCCAGCGCCTGCGCGGGCTGGAATCGGATCGTCGCGGCCGCATGACGAGCCTGGTCAGCAGCCGCGGCCTGATCGAACGGCTGGTGCCGGAGGCCGATCTGCTGATCGGCGCGGTGCTGCTGCCTGGCGGCCGGGCGCCGGTGCTGGTGGAGGAGGCCCTGGTGCAGCGCATGCGACCGGGCTCGGTGATCGTCGATGTGGCGATCGATCAGGGGGGCTGCATCGCCACCAGCCGCGAGACGACCCACACCGATCCGGTCGTGACCATCCATGGTGTGCAGCACTACGCCGTGGGCAACATGCCCGGCGCCGTGCCCTTCACCTCCACCGAGGCCCTGGTGAGCGTCACCCTGCCCTACATCGTCGGCATGGCTGGCCGCGGCCTGATCGAAGCCGTCACCGACCGGCCGGAACTGCTCTCCGGGCTCAACACGGTGGACGGCTCGGTCTGCCATCCGGGGGTGGCCAAGGCGCTGGGGGTGGCACCCAGGCATCCGATGGCCTGCCTGCGCTGAGCCCTGAGGCCCCTGCCGCTCACCGCACAACGCCGTGGCGAAGGCCAACAAGCGCCCAAGGACCAAGCGCCGATCGAGCAACGCCAGCCACTCGCTCGCTTGCAGGCAAGCGCTGCGGGAGGCCTGGCCCGGACCGCCACCGCGACAGCGACCGCGACAGCGACCCTGAACGCTCAGACCAGCGGCCGCAGCGGCCGCCGCAGGGCCGCCGGATCGAGCCCCTCGCGCAGGGCCAGCACCAGGCCGGCGGCCTCGGCGTAGCTGGCTGCCGGCAGCACCTCCAGGCCCAGGGCCACCGCCGACACCTCCAGCACACAGGGGTTCTGCACCGCGATCACGGGGGTGCCCCGTTCGGCGCAGGCCAGCACGGCTTCGCCGCCAAGGGCGCCGGCCGGCGCCACCACGGCGCCGAGAGCTGACGCCGTCAGCAGCAGGTTCCCATTCAGCGGCGGAACAGCCCCACGCCCCAGCGCCCCAGCGGAGGCGGGCGATGGGGCGGCAGCCAGCACCACCAGATCGGGGGCCCGGCTCAATCCCACCAGCACGCAGGGCAGAAAGGTGTGGCCCAACTCCTCCGCCGCCGCCCTGGGATCGAGATCCGGATCCAGGGGCAAGGGCGCCAGGGCCGGCGCATGGGCACAGGGGATGCCCAGGTGCTGCACCAGCAGATGGCTGATCACCGCCTCGGCTCCCGCCAGCGCATCCACCCCGTCGCCATGGCGATAGGCAGCCAGGGCCTCGCTGCCGGGATCTTCGGGGAAGCGAGCCACCACGGCGATGGCGGTGGCGCCCGCTGCCAGCAGCTGCTCACCGGCACGCAGCAGGGAATCGGGGCGCTCCAGGGTGCCCCAGCTGGCACCGCTCGGCCCCAGGCTCAGGCCCACCCCGAGCGGCTCATCGCTGGTGATCACCGGCCCGATCGCCAGGCCCAGGGTGGCGCGGCAGGCCTCGGCAGCCTGAATCTGACGCTGGCGCAGCTCCGGTTCGATGCCCGCATCCAGCAGCAGGCCGACGCGCCGAGCGGCCACCGGTGCCAGGGCCAGCTCTCCCGCCGCGAAGCGGTCCAGGGCCCAGCCCTCCACGTACTGGATGCGGCGATCACTCCAGTACAGAGCGGCGCCATTCATCACATTGGGATGGGTGATCAGGCAGCCGCTGGCCGCCGCCAGCAACCGAGCCGCCGGCAGACCATCACCGGCATAGCCACCCAGGGCGCAGCCCACACCGGTGGGGATCACCAGCAGGGTGGGCAGGGGTGGCGGACAAGGGCTCACGTTCCCGGGGATGCCGTGGTGGGCCGATCGGGCCTGAAAGCTGGTGCCACATGCCTGATGGCAACGTTTCCTGCTGCAGGCACTCCAGGCCCAGGGGCCTGGAGTGCGTCGACACCGCACGCGGGCAGACCGTTGGCCTGGGTGCCAAGCGCGAGCGCCGGCTTCCCCAGCCCCTGTCCGGCCGCCTGTGCCACATGGTGCCCCACCAGCAAGACCGCCTCAATCCGCAGGCCCCGCTCCGCTTCGGCGGCGGTGATCGCCCAACGCAACAGCTGAACCCCGGGCCCCGCCTGCTGCTGGGCCCGAGCCAGCAGCGCGGGCTTCAGCTGGGGCAACAGCGGCCCCGGCTGCGGCTGAAACCAGGCCTGCAGCGGCTCCAGCCTCACTTCTGGTATTGGCCGAACTGAGCTTCGTAGAGGGCGTCCTCCTGGCCGGCCAGCAGCTCGAGATCGCTGCGGGGATAAGACACGCACAGCAGCGCATAGCCCTGCTCCCGAAGCTCCGCCCTGACGCCCATCGCATCGGGCTGGTGCACCGTGCCGTTCACCAGTTTCGCCGCGCAGGTGGTGCACACGCCCGAGCAGCAGGAACTGGGCAACGGCACCCCCGCCGCCTCAGCCGCAGCCAGCACGGTCTGGTCGGGGCGGCAGGGGAAGGCGTGGCTGGTGCCCTTGAGGCTGGCCGTGATCAAAAAAGTGGGGGTTTCAGTCACCGGGTTGCCTTTGTTGGGCTCCATCCTCTCCGAACGCGGCAAGCCGTTGGTTACCTGGGAGCTTCGCCAGGGCATGCCAACAGCCCGAAGCTCGTTTCAAAGCGCCTGAGGTCGTCCCCCAGAAACCCCTCGAGGAGAGGCTGCCCCGCTGCCGGTGTCCACGGGGGGAAATCGAGGTTTGAAGGGAGTGGCACTGGTGGCTGGGCCACTGCCGGGCTGGCCCGCACTGGCCGCGCCGGTCTTCAGGGGCGGCGGCGGTTCGTAGACCGGCTTTGGCGCCTGGTCCGAGGAGCTGGCGCCAGAACGGGTGGCTGGAATGCCCAGGTCACGGGCGATGGAGGCGCCGAGCTGCTGAAACTGCTCCTGGGTGATCAGGCCCTGCTCCAGCAGGGCAGTACCGAGGGCGAGTTTGCTGCGCTGCTCCTGCAGGGCCGAAAGGCGGCCGCAGCCATTCACCGAACTGCCGCCGAAGGGAATTGTGAGCATCAAGCCCCCGCCAAGCTGGGAGGCCGTGGCACTGCTATTGGCGTCACCACTGCTGGCCTGGGCAGTGGTGCTGGGATTGGCGCTAAGGCCTGCCACGCTGAAGCTGGGCCGGGCCCCCTGGCTATAGCGACAGCGCACGTTGTCTTCTGTTTCGATCTCAATGGTGGGGCCGTTGGTATCCCGAAAGCCGGGCCACACCTGAAGCTGCTGAGCGG
>CALPMR020000032.1 GCA_943324725.2 Bordetella parapertussis
CACACCCACGTGGCACTCGAGTCGATCGTGCACCGCCATCCGGGCCCCTGGGAGCGCAGTGATCTCGAGCAGCAGATCACCGAACTGATCGCCGCTCATCCCGTGCTGCGCCTCAAGGGTCGCTTGCGGCAGATCGAACGTCGCCTGCCCCTGCAGATCCAGGCCGTGGGACCAAGGCTGGAGTGCTGGTATGACAACGGTTCCGCACCAGGGTCCAGGGCGCCGCGCTCAGGCGAGGAGCCGGGACTGGAGCTGGTGGTTCTCACCGCCGCCAGCCACAGGGACCAGGTGGCAACGGCCCTGGACAGACTCCGCCCATCAAGCCTCTGAATCCAGCTTCGGACTCCCTGTCATTGCAGCGATCGAGAAGCGGGAGGCAGGGCTCGGGTCCACACACCAGCGGCTCCCGGGTCCAAAGCCGCAGTCTCAATCCAGGGGGATCTCTCCCTTGGCGCAGACCTGCCCCCAGCAAAGGCTCTCAGCCTCCCAGTGGCTGTCGACCTCCTGCCAGCCGGAACCATCGCGCCGCATCCGAATCCGGCCATCGCCGTTGTGGCGAAATTCAAGCCGCTGGCTGTCCAGCTCCAGATACCAGTGCCGCCCCAGCCGCTCCACCACCATCCGGCAACCCCGCCAAGGGGTGGTAGCCAGGCGACATTGCAACGGCACCACAAAGGTTCGCCCGCCAGCCTGGGCAGCCATTGGCAGCGAGCAAGCGACAACGCTGCAGGTGAAAAGCTTCAGCCAGCGGGGCACAACCACGGCCCTTGCCGCTCGGGTTCATGTCTACAAGCTGATCTCCCCCTGCCAGCAGCGGCGGACGGGCTGGCAAGATTTAACAAACGCCAAGACTGCCGGTGCCTCTTTTCCATGCCCGTGTTCAAGTGACACTGCGGCCGTCGGTTCTCGATCCGGCCGGCGAAGCCACCCGGGCTGCGGCTGCCCGTCTAGGTGTCCATGGGGTGCAGCGTCTTCGCATCGGTAAGTCGGTTGACGTTGCCTTGGAGGCTCCCGATCTTGCAGCGGCCCAAGCCCAGCTGGAGTTGTTGAGCGACCGCCTGCTGGCCAATCCGGTGATTGAAGATTGGAGCCTGGAACTGGCCGAGGCCGCATGAGCCATTCAGACACGAGCGGATCACCATCAGCATGAGCAGAGGAATAGCAGCATGACCATCGGCATCGTGGTGTTTCCCGGATCCAATTGCGATCGGGACGTCCGCTGGGCCCTGGAGGGTTGCCTGGGCGAGCCCACCCGTTTTCTCTGGCACGAGGAGCGGGATCTCACCGGTCTCGACGCCGTCGTCATCCCTGGCGGATTCAGCTATGGCGACTATCTGCGCTGTGGCGCCATTGCCCGATTCGCTCCGGTACTGCAGGAGGTCAGCGCCTTTGCCGAGCGAGGCGGCCCGGTGCTTGGCATCTGCAATGGCTTTCAGGTGCTGACCGAGCTGGGTCTGCTGCCTGGAGCGCTGACCCGCAATCGCAGCCTGCATTTCCTCTGTGAAACCACACGATTGCGTGTCGAGCCTGGTGCCTGCCAGTGGTTGCAGCACTACACCAGTGGCGAACAGATCAGCCTGCCGATCGCCCATGGCGAAGGGCGTTACCAGGTGGACCCCGACGATCTGCAGCAGCTGGCTGATCGGGGCCAGATCGTGCTGCGTTACGTCGCCAATCCGAATGGATCCGTTGGCGATGTGGCTGGCCTGAGCAATCAGCGCGGCAATGTGTTGGGGCTGATGCCCCATCCCGAACGGGCCTGCGATTCGGCCACCGGCGGTATCGACGGACGCCGGCTGCTGGAGCTGGCCTGCGGCTGAGCAACAGATCAGTCAGCGAGGCCCCTGATCACAGCACCAGTCCATGAGGCTGTCCAATCAAAAAAGGGGCCTTGCCGGCCCCCTGATTGATCGAGACCTGATTCGCAGCCGATCAGTTGACGGCGGCGAAGAAATCCTTGGATTTGATGGGATCGGGATTCATGGTCTTTTCGCCGGGCTGCCAGTTGGCAGGGCAGACCTCATCGGGATGGGATTGCACGTACTGGAAGGCCTGCAGGACACGCAGCGTTTCATCAACACTCCGGCCGACAGGGAGATTGTTGATCGTGCTGTGCATGATCACGCCCTCGGGATCGATGATGAACAGGCCACGCAGGGCGATACCGGCTTCCTCATCGAGAACGGCATAGGCTTGGGCGATCTCTTTTTTCAGATCAGCCACCAGGGGGTAGGCGATATCGCCGATGCCACCGCTCTTACGCTCGGTCTGAATCCAGGCAAGATGGCTGAATTGGCTGTCGACAGAAATGCCAAGGACTTCCGTGTTCTTACTGGAAAAATCGCTGTAACGATCGCTGAAAGCGGTGATTTCAGTCGGACAGACGAAGGTGAAATCGAGGGGATAGAAGAATAGAACCACGTACTTGCCGCGGTAGTCAGAGAGTTTGATCTCCTTGAATTCCTGGTCCACCACAGCGGTGGCGGTGAAGTCGGGAGCCTGGAGACCGACGAGCCTGGTCATGGGGAAAGGTTGAGCGAAAAGGAGCAGGCAAGCTTGGAGAGGGAAGGACCGGGACGATCTGCCAAGGGTTGCTTTTTACTGCCACGAAACTGGGTTCGATTCAACTGCCCCGGCCTGGAGAGCAGACCCGGCAGCATTGACAGCCAATCACCCTGAGCGAAGTCGGTCCGACTTCAAGTTGCAACCTTTACAAGCTATCACGGATTGGTTGTCAGCGCCGGTGTCGGGCTCGCCTAAGCTGTTGGCAACGACACTCTGTTGCTTGATGGGCTGGGATCCGAGCGTGCTGCGCAAGTACAACACCACCGGCCACTTCCGGCTGCTGAATCAACTGCGTGGCGAACTCAAGGGAAACCCCCTGTTGCGGCCCAAGCTGGGCGAGACGGTTGGCGAGGTCAATCGCAGCCGCAGTCTGATCCGGGCGATTGAGGCCCGTTCCCAGGCCGGTGCCGGTCGCAGCCGTCGCGCCGCCCAGGCGTCCGAAGTCACCGTGATGGAGGCCACCGCCCTGCCTGCCCTGGAGACGCGAAGGGCTTTCAGTGCCTTCCCCCAGCCGAGCTACAGCGAATTCACCGAATCCGAATCCGAGGCCAGCAACGGCAGCACCTTCCGCGAACGTCTCAACGCTGTCGATATGCGTTGAGGCTGACAGTGCCCATGGTGATCACGATGCCTGATCTGCGGAGCGCGGCTGAATGACGCAGTCGCGGCAGATCAGAGAATCGGTGTGACCGCTCGGCGGCAACAACGTTGACAAGGGTTGCAGCGCTCTGGGTGATCGATTCGATCAACAGGCCTACTAGGCAATGCAGCTGACAAGATCATCCAGATGGACATCGCCACGTCACGGCAACCGAGGGGCTATAAGCCTGAATCACAGCATCAAAAAAGCCCTGCCTAAGCAGGGCTTTTGAACGTTTGATGGCTCGGGGGAGACTTGAACTCCCGACCTTGGGGTTATGAATCCCACGCTCTAACCAGCTGAGCTACCGAGCCAGAGACAGCAGCTTAAACGATCGGGGTGCCTGGCCAGCACAGCAGACCGTGTTGGGCTGCCTGGTTGGAATCAGGCCCGCGCTGGCAGAAAGTTGAGCGGATTCATCGCTCCCTGGCCGGCGGGTCGGATTTCGAAGTGCAGGTGTGGACCGGTGCTGCGTCCGGTGCTGCCCATCTGACTGATCGGCTGGCCCTGCTGAACCATCTGACCCTGGGACACCAGAATTCGGCTGTTGTGGCCGTAGACGGTGATGGTGCCATCGGCGTGGAGGATCTTGACCAGATAGCCGTAGCCACCGTCATCCCAGCCTGCGAAGGAGACCTGCCCGTCCTGAGCCGCGACAACCGGGGTGCCGACGTTGTTGGCCACATCGATCCCCTTGTGCATCCGTCCCCAGCGCCAGCCGTAACCGGAGGTGAAGGTGCCCCTGGTCGGCCAGATGAAGGACGTCGAGGTGTCGCCAGCACTGCCGTTGCCGTTGAACGAGCGTTGCTGTGGTCCGAAATTGGGCAGCTCCGGCCAACTGACTCCGCCACTGCCGACTGGATTCATCGCCAGCAGCATGTGCGAGCGCATGTTGGGAGCCGACTGGGCCAGGCGGACCTGGCTGCCGACCACGAGTCGGGCCGTCTCAAGACCGGGATTGAGCCGCAGCAACTCAGTCAGGCTGAGGCTGTAGCGCTGGGCAATCATCAGCAGGGTGTCGCCAAAACGGACGACGCCAGCCCCGACCGATGGGGGCGGTGAAGCTGGCAGTGGATGGGCGAGACGAGCGCCGGAGGGATCGATCGAGGCGAGGCGATCGAGTTTCTGTCGATGGGCCGCAGGCACATTCAGCAGATCGCCGGGGTTGAAGCGGTGGTCTTCATCGACCCGATTCAGCCTGGCCAACTGGGTTTCGTCGAGGCCGAGCTGGGAAGAAAGCTCCTCAATGGTGGTGGACTCCTTCACCTTCACCCAAAACGTGGATGGCTTGATGGCAGGCAGGGAGGCGATCAGAAGATCTGTTGGGTTTGAGCTCCGGGCATCATCGGCTACAGCGGCGACAAGGGGTGCAATCGCCGGGGTAGTGAGGAGTACAGGCAGGATCCAACGGAAAGGCTTCATGCAATTTTTCACCCATTCGGACAGAACCCGGTAGAGAAGCCGACATCTCCGGGTCGGGCAGACAGTAACCCGTTGAGCCGCATCGATCAAGTCACGCTGGCCACATCAGCGAGGCTTTGCGACCGAATCGGACCCGATAATGATCGACTCAGATCACTCAGATGCTCCGGGGGCCAGTGGGTTCCAGCTGACGAAGCGCCTCGAACAGCACGACGGCCACCGCCACCGAGAGATTCAGGCTGCGCACGCCGCCGCCCCGCTCCAGGCCGCCGGCCATCGGGATGCCCAGGCGGGCATCGGCACTCGCCAACAGCTCCGGTGGCAAGCCCTCGGTCTCCCGCCCAAACAGCAGCCAGTCGCCGGGGGCAAAGGCGAAATGGGTGTAGGGCTGCTCGGCATGGGCGCTGAGAGCCACCAGTCGGCCGCCCAGAGCGGCACGGTGGCGTGTAAAGGCCTCCAGGTCCCGATGGCGGTGGAGATCGACCCAGGGCCAGTAGTCCAGGCCGGCCCGCCGCAGGTGGCGATCATCAATGACAAAACCGAGCGGCTCGATCAGGTGAAGCGGGCTGGCCGTGGCTGCGCAGGTGCGCGCCACATTGCCGGTGTTGGGCGGGATCTGCGGTTGATGGAGGACGACGCGCGGCATCAGGGTTCAGCTGGGACCGGCAGGCCGAGGGCATGAAGGTCGAGGGCGCGCCCCTGCAACACCAGCCAGGAGTGATCACAGCGCCGACCGATCGCCTGCTGCAGCTTGGTGAGCCGGTCCCGGAAGCGACCTCCCGCCGCCGTGGCCGGCACCACCCCCCAGCTGACCTCCTCGCAGACAAGCAGCAGCGGCGCGGCCGATGCCGCGATGGCGGCCAGCAAATCGTCGCAGGCCTGCTCCCAGGCCTCTGGAGTTGCCTCCAGCCAGGCGGCCACCCAGGTGCCGAGGGAATCCACCAAAGCGATCTGCCCACGATCCAGCAACAGCAGCTCCCGGGCCAGCTGCCCTTGCACCTCCCGGCACTGCCAGTGGGCAGGCCGGCGCAGGCGATGGCGCTCCAGGCGTTGCTGCCAGCTGTCATCCAGGGGCAAGAGGGGCCCGGTGGCCAGATAGACCACGGGCCTGGCGCTGGCACTGGCCAGATGCTCGGCCCAGCGGCTCTTGCCCCCGCCGGCCGGACCGCTGATCAGGGTCAGGTGCGGCTCTGGAGACGGGCTGAAGCCAGGCTCAGAGCGAGAGGCGAGGGGCTCAACCGCCACCCTCAACCGCCCCCGTTCATGTTGCGCAGGGTCGCCACCGAGGATGGCGAAACACGGTTGAGATAACGGAAGATCCAATACTTGAAGATCGTGGCCAATACCACCGGGAAGGTGGCAATAAAGAGCATGATGAAGTTTTCCTGAGGCGGCAGGCCGAGATGATGAGCTACGCCATCCAGCAGGACTGTCCAGCCTTCAGGGCTATGGAAGCCAACAAAGATATCAGTGAACAAAATGATCGCAAAGGCTTTGGCACTGTCACTGAGCCCGTAGATCATTTCATCGATGAAACCACGCAGAACCTGAATATCCCGCTGACCAAAGAAACAAACCAATAAAAAGCCGAACAATCCAAACAGATCAGAGAGGACGTTTTTGACAGCATGGGTGCTTTCTTGATCTGCCTCCTCCTTCAGCTGCTTGGCCCGTTCAGCCAGTTGTTGTTGCATCAGCTCCCGCGTTGGCAGCGGCTTTTCATCCAGCAAGGCGCTGAATTCGATTTCCGACTGGAATTCGCGCAGCTTCTTGATCGCTGATTGTTCAAGCCTGGGCTTGGGATAGTTGAGGAAGGGTGTTTCCGGCGAAAATCGATCGACCAGCGGTGAAACCACATACACCCTGCTCACCTGTTGCAACAGGATCGGCACCAGGATCAGCAGCAGCAGAATTCGCAGCGACACCAGGGTGGAATCACGGCGGCGGCGAAAACCGGCGACGACGGTGGCTTCCGCCTCCGGATCCAGTTGGCGCCTGACCTGATCGACCACACCGATCAAGCTGCGCGGCAGGATCTCAGGCGATCGGCTGAGGCTGGGCAAGGCCTTGCGTTTGTCGTCATAGCGAGCCACCACCGATTCGATCAGCTGGATCTGGCGCAACTCCTGCCCCGACAGCTCCTGGCGATAGGGCTCCAATTGATCCAGCGACTGGCGGCAGACCTGAAGAGCCGCCCTGAAGCGTCGCAACAGCTGGGCCTGCATCCCCTTGGGCAGGCGCAATTCCAGTTCCGGCCTCACCGGGCGGTCGTTGTAGTGCTCCAGCTCAAGGCTCTGGATCAACAACCCTGCTTCGTAGCCGCGCTCAAGATCGCTGCTCAGATCAAGGGATTGTGCCCTGCCAAACGTCCCCAGCCAATCGGTCAGCCCCATGGTGTGTGCCCTTTGGATCAATCAGCGCGAGAAAACCCACCAGGTCAGCATCGGCACCACCGAACCCACCACCAACAGCACCACCACCCAGGTGAAGGCATTGCTGCTCTCGGTTTCCTCCTTGGTGGGGATGTTGCTGGCCACCACCGCTGTTTCCTCGATCACCTCGTCACCGGGATCGTCGCCGCCCCGCAACACCGTGGCCAGACGGTCAAGGCCGTCGATCGTGGCCTGACGGTAACGATCGCCATCCCGCAGCTGCTGGGCCATGGTGGATCGCGCCGTACTGCGCAACAGATCCGGTGGCAACTGGCGCTCCAGCTGCGGTGATACCACCACAGCGGCGGCCTTGGTCTTGGTGTCGATCAACAGCAGCAGCCGGTTCGGATCCGCAGCCTCGCCGGAGCTCGTGGACCAGCGCTCCAGTAGCTGCTGGCCGAGCTGGTCCAGGGTGAGGCCGTAATCCAGACGGTTGATCGTCACCAACCGGGCATCGACCCGCTCAGAAGACAGCGACTCCAGCTGTTTCTCCACCTCAGCGCCGCTGGCCCGGCTGAAGACATCGGCCTCATCGAGCAAGTGGCTGCTGGGCGCAGAGGCGGGGAAGTTGTTGGCGGAGAGAGCCTGAACCGGGGCAACGCCGAGGCTCAGACCCAGCAGCAGGGCCAGGCCAATCGCCAGGCGGGCGCAGAGCCGCCCGATGCTGACCGGGGCAGAAGAACGAGTCGGAGGCACGACAGGGACCACGGGAGGGCGTGCGAATGGCATCAGTCTGCCCTCAGCTGGCCAGGCTGTCGCGGTGCAGCAGGGCAATCACCTCAAGAATCTGTTGGGAGCGTTCGGCGGGAATCTGCAACTGAGCGGACATGCGCTGCAGCATCTCCCGCTCGGTGTCGGTGACGACGCGATCGGCATGGACCAGTTCGGCAGCCATTGCCAGAGCGGTTTCCTGTTGTAAAGGCTTCAGCAGCGGGATCGCCTCGCTGACGAGGGCTTCCCAGCCATCGCGGCGCAGGCTGGCCAGCAGGCCATCGAACATCTGGCCCATCGCCACCTCGCTGAGGTCGCGATAGGGACTGCGCTTCTCGAGTTGTTGCCTCAGCGCATGGGCTTCTTCGCGATCGAGGGAGCCATCACAGGCCACGGCGGCGAGGGCAATGGCGGCGAAGGCCTCACTGGGGGTCATGAGAGCGGGAATGACTGCACCCATTGCAGCAGGGCATGGTCGATCCTGCATCCTGAGTGCAACGACTGTCTTTGATTCGTGGTCATGGACATGCCCGCCCAGGCCCGCATCCCGCTGGTCGCAGGGGCCGTGGGCCTGCTGCTGACGGTGATTAACCAGCTCAGCGCCAAAGCTGTCGATCCCTCCCTGCAGCGTGCCGGTGTGGTGGCCGCCATCCTCTCGGTGGTCCTGATGCTGGTTGGGCTGTTGTGGAGCCGCATCACCCCCGTCGTCGCCGAGCGGGCCGAATTGGCGGGGGGGGAGGGGCTCGTCTGGGCCGAGGGGTTGCCCGAGCCGCTGCGGCGCGAGCTCGGCTGGGGCAGTGCTTTGGTGTTGACCGCCACCCCTGCAGCCACTGTGCTGCTGATCTGGAATCAGACGGTTCTGTTGCGCCGCGGCCTGCTGTCGGACAGCCGCTTTGTCCCAGGTGCGATCTGCCGGCGCTGTCTGGAGAGCGGCAAGGCCATCTCCCTGGTGGATCTCAGCCTCTACCCGGGTCGGGAGGAATTCGATGGGCTTCTGCCGGGTCTGCCATCCGTGCTGGTGCAACCCTTCGCCAGCCGCGGACTGCTGCTGGTGGGGGGATGGTCCGTGCGCTGCTTCAGCCGCAGTGATCTGACCTGGCTGGAGGGATGGACGCAGCGGCTCACAGCCGAATGGGCTCCGGCACTGGACGAGGTCGTTGCAAGCGTGGAGGCCCGGGTCGATTCGGCACCTGGAACTGGCTGAAGACGCGCCCTGAAGGGGTGGAAACCAGCAGCGAACCCTCGCTACCGAGGCGGCCGCGCAGCCGCTGTCCGCGGGTGATCTGGTGATTCTGCCGGCGTTGCAGCTCCAGATCGCCTTCGGCTTCGACCTCCTGGCTGATCCAGTTCCAGCGACAACTCCTGGCGGTGAGGACGTCATTGTGCTGGCTGATCACGCAGCCGGAGGGGATCTCAACGCTGGTCTCAAGCTCGTGAACAGCAAAGGCCTCTCCCCGCACGGCCAAAGCGGCGCGACTGCCCTGGAAGGGCTCGCTGGATCTGGCTGTGTGCTGACGCAGATCGAGACGCACCTCCCTGGCCTCAAGCCGGGACTGATCGAGGCTGTCGCTGTAGAACACCGGGGCCAGCAGCCGCAGCTGTTGCTGCAGCGTGTTGCCATCGAGGGCCGAGGCCGTGAGCTTCTGGGGCGGCTGCGTACGCGAGCGGCCGGGAGCCCAACGGCTCGCCAGCACGGGACCGCGGCTCTGCAGGGCGCCGGAGGTTGGATTCCAGTCCGCCTCGCTCACATGCAGGACCGTGTCCGGATCGGCGCGGGCCGGATCCTTGAACGGATCAAAGCGAGCGCTCCAGCGCTCCAGCAGCGGCTTGCCCCGCAGTTGGAGCAGGTTCTGATCAAACCGAAACGTGGCCCGCTGGGAACTCAGGCGGTACTGGGGATCACTCGCCCGGGGATGGCGGTCGATCTCCATGCGCTGACGGGAGGGGAACCAACGCACCCGCGAGGCCTCGATCAGCACCGGCTGGCGGCCCACCTGTTCGACCCGGATCCGGCCTTCGAGCAGCACCACTTCGCCGTCATTGATCACGGTGCCACTGGTGGCCTGCAGGCGGTAGGCGGGCTGGCCATCCCGGTAGATCATTCCCTTCGGCGTCACCGCCTGGGCCACCTGGCGCCGCAGGTCGTAGCGGGCCTCCGGGCTGGTGAGACTCCAGGAGGGACGTCCCCGTTGATCCTGCTGGCGCAGATCGAGCGATCGGAACACGAACGGGGGGGCGCTCTCGTCCTGGCTGATCGGTTTGCCGCTGGAGCAGGCCGTCAGCAGCGATACCAGCAAGGGCGTCACCGCGGCCAAAAGCAGCCCACCGCGCAGGCCCGCCAGCCCATGCATGCTCCTGCTCACAGGGGGCCGTCCAACTCGAGGCGCTGCATCACTGGAACCGGTTCGGGCAGGGCCTGGCCCGGGTTCAGGACGCCCCAGTGCAGGGCCTGCTGCCAGGGGGAAGGAGTGCTGTCTGAGTCAGTGGCGCTGTCGATCAGCGGCTGGGCCAGTTGCTCCAGCAGCCTGGAGGACAGGTCAGGCAGCAGCGGCGCCAGCAGCAAGCCCACCCAACGGCTGGTTTCGAGCACGGCGTAGAGATCCTCGCCGACCCGGATTTCATCGCCAGGGGTTTTCATCCGTTTCCAGGGGGCGTTCTCATTGAGGAAACCGTTGGCGCCGATCGCCAGCTGCAACACGCTTTCGGCCGCCGTACGGAAATCGAGCCTGGCCATCGCCGCCTGGAAGCTCTCGGCTGCCGTCGCCGCGGCCAGTGCCAGGGGATGGCTGGCGCTGGCCGCCGCTCCAGCGGGGGGCACGGCGTCGTCAAACCACTTGCGCGCCATTGAGGAGGTGCGATTCAACAGGTTGCCGATCGTGTTGGCCAGGTCGTTGTTGACCAGATCACTGAAACGCTGCTGCTGGAAGTCGCCGTCGTCGCCGAAGGGAATATCCCGCAGCAGATACCAGCGCACCGCATCGCGGCCACAGCGTTCCAGCAACAGCTCCGGATCGAGCACATTGCCGAGTGATTTGCCCATCTTCTGGCCCTCGCGGGTGAGGAAGCCGTGGCCGAACACCGTGGTCGGCAACTCCAGTCCAGCCGAGAGCAGCATCGCCGGCCAGAAGACGGCATGGAAGCGCAGGATATCTTTGCCGATCACATGCAGCTGGGCGGGCCAGCCCTGTTGCACCAAGGCATCGAGATCCACCGGCATGCCCGGCTCCAGCAGGGCGGAGAGATAGCCCAGCAAGGCGTCAAACCACACATAAAACGTGTGGCCGCTGTGACCGGGCACCGGGATACCCCAGGGCAGATCCACCCTTGAAATCGAGAAATCCTTCAGACCGCCAGCCACGAAATTCTCCACCTCACGGCGACGTGAAGCCGGAGCGATGAAGCCCTCTCTGGACACCAGCTCCTCAATCTGCTTCTGATAGCGGGAGAGGCGGAAAAAGAGATTCACCTCGTCGCGCCATTCCAGCGGCCGGCGATGGATCGGACATTCCGGATCGTCGCTCTCATGGGGGTCGTCCTTGAACTCCTCACAGGCGACGCAATACCAACCCTGCTGGCGACCCTCCACCACATCGCCGCTGGCTTCAACCCGGGCAAAGAACTGCTCGACCACCTGGTGATGGCGAGGATCACTGGTGCGGATGAAGCGATCATTGCTGATCTGCCAGCGTTGCCAGAGATCGCGGTAGCGCTCGCTGATGGCATCGCAATGGGCCTGGGGGGTCAGGCCGGCCGCCTCCGCGGTGCGCATGATCTTGAGGCCGTGTTCATCGCAGCCGGTGATGAAGATCACCCGCTCGCCCTTCAGGCGCTGGAAGCGGGCGATCGCATCGCAGGCCACGGTTGTGTAGGTGCTGCCCAGGTGTGGCCGATCGTTGACGTAATAGAGGGGGGTGGTGAGGGTGTAGGGCATCGGCGGGTTCTGGGGCTCACGGCACCGCCGCTACGGCCCTGCCCGGTCGGGCGGATCCTACCCAGGGCTCCTGCCTGAGGCAGGATTCGCTGCGATCAGGGGCCGGGGCCATGGGCGAGCGCAGCGAGCTGAGTGTGGACGTGGTGGTCTGGGGTGGCGGTAGCGGCGGCGTTGCGGCGGCCCTGCAGGCAGGCCGCGCCGGCGCCAGCACCCTGCTGCTGACACCGGGGCCCTGGCTGGGCGGCATGGTCAGCGCTGCCGGGGTCTGCGCTCCCGATGGCAATGAACTGACGCCCTGGCAGAGCGGCCTCTGGGGGGCCCTGCTGCGGGCCCTGGAACAGGAGGAACCCGAGGGACTGGATCAGAACTGGGTCAGCTGCTTCGGCTACCGCCCGGCCACGGCGGAGCGGATCCTGCGCCGCTGGCTGGCCGCCGAAGCCTTGGTCCAGTGGTGGCCCGAGTGCAGCCTGCTGGAGGTGGTGACCCACCGGGACAGCATCACCACCCTGCGCGTGGCCCGCTCTGAGACCAGCGCCGGTGGCAGCGCTGCAGGCTCCGACGCCAGCATCGCCACCCTCCAGCCCAGGATCGTGATCGACGGCAGCGATCGCGGCGATCTGATCGGCTGCAGCGGCAGTGGATTTCGGCTGGGCTGGGAAGCCCAGGAGCAATGGCAGGAGCCCAGTGCACCCAGCCAGCTGCGATTGGAGCGTGACCCATTCTTCGGCCGGCAGCCTGTCCAGTCCCCCACCTGGGTGGTGATGGCTCAGCTGAACGCTGACGCGCCTTGCTCGGATCTGGCCGCCGCCGTGGCGCCGCCATCACCCTTTGCGGGGGCCACCGCGGCCTTTGGCCTGCAAAAGACCCTCACCTATGGCCGCCTGCCCGGGGGCCTGGTGATGCTGAACTGGCCGTTGCAGGGCAACGACTGGCACGACGGCCTCGATCGTGCCTTTGGATCGCCGCCGAACCGGCCGCAACAAGCGGCGGCTGAGGCGGAGCTGTACGCCGACATGCAGCGCCACAGCCTGCGCTTCGCCGAGCTGCTGGCCCAGCTCAGTGGCGGCTGGCTGCAACCGGGACGGGCCTTCCCCTCGGCCCTGGAGGCCCGGCAAGGGGCCCTGGAGGGGGAGCAGGCCCTGGCGCTGATGCCCTACTGGCGCGAAGGCAGGCGACTGGTGGGTCAGAGCGTGGTGCTGGAGCAGCACCTGTTGCCACAGGCGACGGGCGCATGCCTCGCGCCGCTGCCATGCGATCAGAACGGTCAGAGCACGGCCATCGCCGTGGGCAACTACGCCAATGACCACCACTATCCCGGCGGTGATTGGCCCCTGGCGCCGAAAAGCTGTCGCTGGGGCGGGCGCTGGAGCGGCACGCCGTTCACGATTCCCTACGGCGCGCTCGTCAGCCGCGACATCCGCAATCTGCTGGCTGCCGACAAGTGCATCAGCGTCAGTCACATGGCCAATGGCGCCACGCGCTTGCAACCGCTGGTGTTGAACATCGGCCAGGCAGCGGGTCTGGCGGCTGCCCTCTGCTGTCGCACCGGCCTGATGCCGGCGGAATTGCCCCCGCGGCAACTGCAGGAGGCGCTGATCAGCGATGCCAAGGCGCCTGCCGCTCCCCTTCCCCTCTGGGACACCCCCTGGCACCACCCCGAATGGCGCCGGCGACAACGACGGGCGATCGCAGATCCCAGCCTGCTCCTACCCAGCGGTGAGCTGCCGGGAGGCACCGACCTGCAGCCCTGGCAGGCGCCGCCGCAGCGGGGTGAACAGCTCTGGCAGGGGGAACTGCAACCGGACGGCTGCGGGGGATTTGCGCTGCTGGTGGCTGGGCGTTCATGGCCCGTGATCACCCTGGAGCCGGCGCTGCATCACTGGCTGCTGGCCCAGGAGCGACCCCGCAGCGTGTCCCTGATCGGTTCTGCCAATCCCTGGGGCCCCTGGCTGCGGGTCTCACGGCTGGCCGAAGCCGGGGGCTAGGTGCTGGCCCGCAGCCGCAACTGATCCCGCAGCGAATCCACCAGCTCCACCCGCACCAGCAGCGGATCACCGGGCTTGGCCGGACCGGGGCAGAGGCAGGGGAAGTCGAGGCAGAGCTCCTCGAGGTGCACCAAGGCGATATCGTCCTGGGGACGCAGCCAGCGCAACATCAGGCCGCGCCAATTGGGGCGTGGATTCTGTTCAAACCAGACCTGCTGCCAATGGCGCTGATCTTCGCGGCTGATCGTGATGCCTTCCCGTACCGCTCCCTCCAGGCTGCTCAGCAGCGCCGCCATCTGGGCCTCATCCAGCACCGCTTGTCCCTCCAGCTGCAGCGCCAACTGCCGCTGGGTGAGCAGGTCGCCGTAGCGCCGGATCGGCGAGGTGGCCTGCACATAGGCCTCGAGGCCAAGGCTGAAGTGGGGTGCGGGCTGGACCCCCACATGGCCGCGTCCCAGACAGCGCTTGAGCGCGGCGTGCCGCACCGGACCGGGCGGTAATTCGGCCAGTTCCTGCTCTGGGGGCAGATTGGCGCTCTGCTGACTGCGGTAGGGAAGGGGGAGGGAGCCGGCGATGCCATGGGCCGCGATCACGGCACCGGCCAGGATCATCGCCTCAGCCACCATGCTGCGGGAGGCCGAGGGCTCGGTGATCTCCAGTTGTGCCAGCTCCTGCTGGCAGCGGATCCGGCCTTCCGCCTGGTCCATCTCAAGGGCCCCACGCTGCAGGCGCCAGGCCCGCCGTTGCTTCATCAGGGCATGGATCAGGGCCGGAGCCGGCTCCTCGGGCGGCGCCAGCTCAATCAACTCATCGGCATCGCTGTAGGAGAGCCGGTAGGCGGGCTTCACCCAGCTGCGCAGCAGCTCATAGGACTGCACAGCTCCCGCCTCATCCAGTTCCACCGCCAGGCTCCAGGCGGGGCAGCGCTGGCCCTGTCGCAGGCTGAAGGCGCCGGTCACCAGCGCCAGCGGGAACATCGGCAAGGTGCCCGGCGCCAGATAGAGGCTGCTGCCGCGGCGCCTGGCTTCCAGATCCAGGGGGCTGTCCGCGGCGATCAGCCGACCGGGATCGGCAATGTGGATCCAGAGCCTGGGACGAGCTCCCGAGGAAGCGACCTCCAGGCTGAGACCGTCGTCGATGTCAACGGTGTCGTCATCGTCGATCGTGAACAGGTGCAGCTGGCTGAGATCGCGGCGATGGTCGTCTCCAGGCCAGGCGTCTTCTGCCAGGGACAGCAGGCGCTCGGCCTCGGCCTCGAGCGCAGCGGTGAAGCCCAGTTCCCAGGTGCTGGATTCCAGCGAGGGCAGGTGGTGACGAGGCCATTGCCCCAGATCGGCGAGCAGATGCCGAATCGCTCCGGCCTCGGCCGGGCAGTGGGCCTGCTGCAGCGCCTGGCGCAACGCGGCTGGCAGCGGCGTGTCAGCATCGCCGAGGGCCCAGCGCCGCAACAGAGCCAGCTCCTCAGCTTCAGCCCCGGAGAGATCGCTGATCGTGATCGGCAGACGCAGGCGCAGCTGCTGATGCCAGGCGTTGCGGCGATCGAGCACCAGCCGTTCACGCCGCCGTTGCAGGCGCAGGCGCCTGAGCTCAGTCAGTCCCCTGGGCAGCACCTGGCCATGACGCCAGCGAAAGAAGGTCTGATCACCCTGCAGCCACAGCCACAAGGCAGCGCGTAGGGCCGTTTCACTGGCTGAACCCAGCAGATCGGCCAGCTCTTCGAGGCTGATCGCCTCGGGATCGGCAGAGTCAGCTGGCGCACTGCCCAGCAACAGCCAGGCTGATGCCAGCTCCCTGGCCGGTGGCAAGGCAGCAACAAGAATTGCGCTCTCCAGACCCCACGGCTGCTGCACGGGGCCGGGGGCCGGGGCCGAAAAACGATCGCCTGAAGCAATCAGATCAAGCTGTCGGACCGGCAGCGCCACAGGGCGAGCCGTTGCTCCGACCCGAAGCGTGGCGCGGCTGCCGCGAATCTCTTGAACGATGGCCAGCTGGGCGCCACGGTCCTCGATCAACCCAACCAGATCGCCGGGATGGAGGGCCGCTGGCGCGGATGGACGAGAACCTGCTGGCTGGGGCAACTCAGCCTTCGGGGTTCACGAAGGGCAGCAGGGCGACGATACGGGCGCGCTTGACAGCGTTGGTGAGATCCCGTTGCTGCCTGGCGGTGAGGCCCGTGAGCCGGCGGGGCAGAATTTTGCCGCGCTCGGTGATGAACTTCTTGAGCAGATCGACGTCTTTGTAATCAATCGGATCGCCGGGCTTGATCGGCGACAGACGCTTCTTGAAGAAGGAACTGGACATGCTGGGAAGGAGAAGGCTCGGAGGAAGAAGAAATCAGCCAGGGAGCCCAGGCAAGGGTGTTGTCGCCACGGTGACCTGGAGGGAGGACATGCCGAGGGAACCATGCACTGGCCTGGGCTTGACGCCGACTGCAGACAGGGATTCAGACAGGGAGAGGGGTTCTCAGTGGCCTGGGCCGGGGGCCCGAGGGATCACTTGATCTCCTTGTGAACCGTGGCGCTGTTGCAATGGCGGCAGAACTTCTTGAGCTCCAGCCGTTCTGTGGTGTTGCGGCGATTCTTCTGGGTGGTGTAACGAGACACCCCAGGAGAACGCTTGGCGGGGTTGGACCGGCATTCAGTGCACTCAAGAGTGACAACGAGCCGGACGCCCTTGTTTTTGGCCATGGAAGGACGTTGCGCCGCGTGCGCGAAACGAAGTTGATCGTGCACATTAGCTCTTGACCGGTCCCCACCAGCTGATGACATTGGAAGCGTGGCCACTCTCTGGCCCACAACCTGGTCCTCAGCCTTGGCGACAATCTGATCTGCAGCCTTGGCAACAGACTGGTCTGCAGCCGTGGCGACAGCCTTGGCGACAACAGTGGCGACAACAAGCGACGCTGAGCGGCTCACTAGGATTGCGGCCCAGTTGTAGTCGGTCCGAATGAGGGTTTCGCTCCAGTGGCTCAAGGAGCTCGTGCAGGTGGAGCCGGAGCAGCTGGAACCGCAGCAGCTGGCCGAGCGGCTCTCGATCGCCGGCTTTGAGGTGGAGGCGATCGACGATCTCGCCGCCCGGGCCCGGGGCGTGGTGGTCGGTTATGTCGCCGCCCGGGAGCCCCATCCCGATGCCGACAAGCTGAGTGTCTGCCAGGTGGAGGTGGCCGGCGGAGAACGGCTGCAGATCGTCTGTGGGGCGGCGAACGTGCGCGCTGGCATCCACGTGCCGGTGGCGCTGGTGGGCAGCACCCTGCCGGCCGTGGGCCTGACGATC
>CALPMR020000033.1 GCA_943324725.2 Bordetella parapertussis
CTCCACCTGACGCTGATCAGGCGCCATCACCCCCACCTCATCGAGTTCGTAGGTTTTGCCGCTGGCCATCAGCAACACCTTGTCCTTGCGCGCGATCCTGCCGCTGATCACTCGGAAGTAAACGATCACGCCGCGGTAAGGGTCGTAGTAGGAGTCGAAAATCAGGGCCCTCAGGGGCTCCTTCATCCGATCGGGCGGCGGCGGCACACGATCCACTACCGCCTGCAGAATCTCGGGAATGCCAATGCCGGTTTTCGCCGAGCAGGGGATGGCGTTTGAGGTATCCAGGCCGATGATCGATTCAATCTCCTCGCTGATGCGGGCCGGATCGGCACCCGGCAGGTCGATCTTGTTGAGCACGGGAATGATTTCGAGATCATTCGCCAGTGCCAGATAGACATTGGCCAGGGTCTGGGCTTCCACCCCCTGGCTGGCATCAACCACCAGCAGGGCCCCTTCGCAGGCCTGCAAGGAGCGGCTGACTTCATAGGAAAAGTCAACGTGACCCGGTGTATCGATCAAATTCAGAATGTAGATCTCACCATCGGCCGCCTTGTATTCCATGCGGGCCGCTTGCAGCTTGATCGTGATGCCACGCTCCCGCTCCAGTTCCATGTTGTCGAGGAACTGGGCCTGCATGTCCCTGGCCGCCACCGTTCCCGTGGCCTGCAGCAGCCGATCGGCCAGGGTGGATTTGCCGTGATCGATATGGGCAATGATGCAGAAGTTACGGATCCTCTGAACAGGAGCGTCGGTCATTGCGGCACGGTCATGGCGGTCAGGTCAATCAAGGCGGGTCTCGGCAGCCAGGCCACCAGATCCTGGACAGGGAATGCCAAGGGTGATCATCCCGCTTTGAGGCCCCTCCAGGGTTGGTGGATCTTAGGCAGGCACTCTCCGCCCTCACCCAGGCGGCCGCTAGCCGCTCAGCCAGGGCGAGGGCGGGCCCTCCAGCCCGAGCCCCTGGGCCTGGCGAAGGATGTCTTCTGCGACCCCCACCACCAGCGCCGCGGGCCCCTTCCTACACTGGTTGCAGACACAAGGCCTCCGATGACAACCGCCGAGACAGCTGCGATCGAAAGCCCTGCCAGCACTGAGGCCGCATCCGCCCCTGAGGCGAGTGATCCTCGCGCCCTCACCCTGGAAAACGTCGAGCGCGCCCTCGATGAGCTGCGCCCCTATCTGATGGCCGATGGCGGCAACGTTGAGGTCGTCGAAATCGATGGGCCGATTGTCAAGGTTCGCCTTCAGGGTGCCTGTGGCTCCTGCCCCAGCAGCACCATGACCTTGAAAATGGGCATCGAGCGCAAGCTGCGTGAAGCCATTCCTGAGGTCAACGAAGTCGTGCAGGTGCTCTGAATCCAGCGCTTGTCTCAGGCAGGGCATGCGCCCTGCTCGCCGGTGGCCTTGGCGATCGCTTTGATGGCGAACTCGCCGAAGGCCGCCACCACATCTTGGCGGTCGTACAGGCAAAGCCGTGCTTGCTGGCTGATCTGGGTGCGCAGGGCCGCCAGCCCCTTGGGATCACGAACCAGACTTACAGCCAAGTCGCTGTAGTCATCAAAACTCCGGGCCACTGGAGCTCGCTCCAGGCCCATCTGCCGGTAGGCCCCGGCCACGAAGCGGGAACGCAGAAAATCCCCTTCAAGGCTGACGATCGGCGTGCCGGTGTGGATCGTTTCGTAGAGGGTGACGCCACTGCCGAAGTAGGGCGGATCCAGCAGCACGTCAAGGCAGCCCGCCAGGCTGATGAACTCCTGGCGCTCCATGCGACTCAGCAGAATCAGGCGCTCGGCCAGGGTGGGCGCGGAGCTGGCGATCCGGTCGAGGAAGATCTTGGTGTAGGAGGTGACTTCCGCCTCCACAAACACGAACCAGGCCTCCGGTACCCGCTGGGCAATCTTCTCGAGGATGCCATCAAAGTCGGGATGCAGTTTCGAGAAGCTCTGCAGGCAGCCGAATAACGGAACCTCCTCCGGGAGGAAGAAATAGTCTCGACCATGGGTTGCCGATTCCAGATTTTCGCTTAGATAACAGCAGGGTAAACCAGGGAGACGGACGAGATTTTCGCTGTATTGAACATCTGAGTCGGGCATTTCCACCCGCTCCCCGGAGATGTAGTAATCGATCGTTGCCAGTCCGCTGGTCTGGGGCACACCCCAGCCCGTCACCTGCACGGGTGCCGCGCGATGGCAGGCCAGCATGGTCACCGTTGGATGCATGCCGATATCGGTGAAGAACAACAGATCGAGATCAAGGCAGTCAAGCTGCAGTGCCGCCCCTTCAAAGCTTTCTTCCAAAACGACAGCTTGATTGGCACAGGCATCAATGCGATCGCGAACATCATCCCGTTTGGAGCTTGGTAGATGGATTACCACCACTTCAAATTGCCGACGATCGAGATGGCGAATCAGCCCTTCAAAGGCGCGGCTGTTGCTGTGGCTGAAGAAAAAACCAGAGAGAAAGCCAATCCGTCGCCGCTGCGCCGGCGGCCGCGGAGCCCGTGGTTTCGGCTCAATGAACTGCAGATGGCGGCTGAGAAGGCTGCCATAGGCTTCCAGTACGGTCCGATCATCGCGGTTATGATAGATCAGGTAGAAAGGATGGTGGCTCATGGCATAATCGCCGAAGTGCAGATCTTGCTGTCGTTTGACCAGTTGCCATAGCCCATCCAGGCAGCGTTGCCGCAGCTCTTCGATCTGCTGGGCCGATGTGGCCACGATCGGCAGTACGAAGAGGTGGTTGAGATTCAGGATCAACGAATCGGGCTCCAGGGCCAGGGCTTCGCCATGCCAGTGAATGGCGATTTCCGGCAACGCCATATTGCGAAAGATAGTGCCCAGTGCTGTGCGACAGGCCACATGGCTTCGATCCAGTTCGGCTGCCTCCCCATAGGCCGACACCGCAGTGCCGAGTTGACCGGCCTGCTGCAGCACCTGCCCCAGCAGGCACCAGCCAGCCACGCTCTGTGGATCAAGGGCAACGGCCTTCTGGGCGCAGACCTCAGCCGCTGTGAGGTCACCGGCCTGCAGCAGAGCAGCAGCTTCGGCCAGAAGATTATCGAGATTCATGGCCGTGTCGAGCAGCAGACTCTTCTCAAGTTAATCAGTCTGAATCTGAAGAGTTCAGCTTGGCTTCTGATCATGATTGCAGCGTCTTTACCCGGGCGATCGCTTCGATGGTGAATTCTTCAAAATCCCGCACCATTTTGAGTCGATTGTAGAGATGCTGGAGTGCCGTATGACTGATCCGCTCGCGCAGAGAAAGCGATCGCTCATCAGCACCACCGCCAGCTCGACGCGGCCCTCGATGCTGGTGGCGATCGGCGCATCGACCAGCCCCATCTGCCGGTAAGCCCCGGCCAGGAAGCGGGAGCGTAGAAAATCACCCTCATGCATGATGGTCGGCCTGCCGGTGGCCATGGTTTCGAACATGGTGATACCGCTGCCGTTGTGGAGCGGATCGCCCTCAGCCGGGTCCGGATCAACGCCACGCCAACCCAGCAACCGATCGGCCAGCCTGCTGGGTCCGAACAGCTCAGGATGAACACGCTTCCGCGCATCTTCTTCGGCTCGGGCCGTCATGGCCCCTCCTCTCGGCCGGGCTGGGCCCGGTCATCCGTTGACGAACGGCAGCGCCGCCGCCGGAATCAGCCATTTCGATCCAGCCTTCGTCTGGCACCACGACCGCGGCACGCACCCTGCCGTGTGGCGCCACTGCAACCTCAGCAATCGTGCGAATGTCAGGCCCGCCAAGCCCCTAGGCTCACCGCCAGATGATCTGATCCGCCGTGCTCGACCAGCGCCTCCTGCGCGATAACCCCGAGCTCATCCGCCTGCAGCTGGCCCGCCGCGGCTTGCAACTCGATCCCACCGCTCTGCAGCGCATGGCTGTTCAGGAGCGGGACCTGGAGGAACGGCGCAGCAATCTCCAGGCTGAAGGCAATCGCATCGGCAAGGAGGTTGGACTGAAGATCAAGGCTGGCGTCAGCCCCAAGGGGCCCGAAGTGCAGGCCCTCAGGGATCAGGGCAACCAGATCAAGCAGCAGGTGGCCGGCCTGGAGGAGGAGGAAAAGGCGCTGCAGAGCCAGCTGCACGAGCAGCTGATCGTGCTGCCGAACCTGCCCTCCGAGCTGACGCCGGATGGCAGGTCGGAGGCCGACAACGTCGAGGTCAAGCGCTGGGGTGAACCCCGACTGCCCGGCCCCGGTGAGCAGCTGCAGGAGCATTGGCAGATCGCTGAACGGCTCGCCCTGGTGGACAGCGAACGCTCGGTGCGCATTGCCCAGAGCCGCTTCGTGACCCTGCGGGGCATGGGTGCCCGATTGGAGCGGGCCCTGATCGCCCTGATGCTCGATCTGCACAGCCAGCGGGGCTACACCGAGCTGCTGCCACCGATCCTCGTGAACAGCGCCAGCCTGCTGGGCTCCGGTCAGCTGCCGAAATTCGCCGAGGAGAGCTTCCGCTGCGCCGATGATGATCTCTGGCTCACTCCCACGGCGGAAGTACCGATCACCTCCTTCCACCGCGATGAGGTGATCCCGGCGGAGCAGCTGCCCTTGCGCTATGCGGCCTATACCCCCTGTTTTCGGCGCGAGGCCGGCTCCTACGGCCGTGACACCCGCGGCCTGATCCGGCTGCATCAGTTCAACAAGGTGGAGCTCTACTGGTTCAGCCAGCCTGAAGACTCCGACGCGGCCCACGAGCAGCTCACCTGCGATGCCGAAGCTGTGCTGGAAACCCTCGAACTTCCTTACCGGCGCATCGAGCTCTGCAGTGCCGATCTGGGCTTCTCCGCGGCCCGCACCTACGACCTGGAGGTCTGGCTGGCTGGGGCAGGCACCTATCGGGAAATCTCCAGCTGCAGCACCTGCCGCGATTTTCAGGCGCGCCGCGCCAATATTCGCCTCAAGGCGGACAAGGGCACCCGGCTGGCTCACACCCTCAACGGCAGTGGGCTGGCGGTGGGACGCACCATGGCCGCCTTGTTGGAAAACGGCCAGCAGGCCGATGGCAGTGTGCGCCTGCCGCAGGCCCTGGTGCCCTATCTCGGCACCGACACGATCAGCGGCTGCTGATCAGAGGCAACCAGCCTCTGCACCGTTCTGTGCCTCACCGTGCTCTCCTTACGGGGGCGCAGAAACCTGGCGCGCCTAGCATGGAGTTGGCTCGTCAGTGGACCTGGGATCCGGCGTCATGGCAGGGGCAGAGGCTATCCAATCTGGCTCCGCGCCGCCAGGCGGAAGTCATGGTGGCAGTTTTGCAAAACAATTTGCCTTTTGCGCTGGCCGTGGCTGGAGATCGTCATCATGACGGAAAAGTCACGATTCATCCTGAGATTCATCAGTCAAGCTGGTGAATGCTGCCCCACTCTTCAGTCCCATAAACCAGGTTCTGGTTCAATCTTGCTCACCACATTGGTGGTGATTCTTGTGGCGATGATCGGGGGGGCTGCGCTGATGAGCAAGGCCATTAATTCGCTGAATGCCTCTTCTGATGCTTCTGATCTGCAGACAGCCAAAGAAGCGGCTGAGACAGGTTTCAATGAAATTTTAGCTGCCCTAAATACTGATGAAAGAAGCTATCTCCTCGTCACCAAGCTTGCGAACTGGGGTAGTGCAGGTGTGAGCGCCGCTGATCTGGATGGCTGTAATATCTACCATCCATCCTTGACGCTGGCAGGCTCGCCGGCGGGATATCCAGCCAGTACGTCATTTTATCAAACTGCCGGCTTCAATGGAATTGTCACTTATAAGTTGGAGGCCTATGATCCTCCTGCCAGCGTCAGCACGTCGGCAACCTGCACCAAGTTTGGCAATCTCTTTGGTGGCTCGGCCAGTTTCACGGTTGTCGGAACGCTGACGCGAAATGGCAAGCAGCAGGCGACGTTCAGGCTCAAGAAAATTGTTTTTGTCAGGGGACCGTTCAGCGAATCCAGCCAGCCTTTTGATGCGCCACTGATGATTACGGGATCTGGTGCAAGCAGTAATAATGATGTGACCAAAATGGATCAGAAGAAATTCGGCTTGTCTTCAATCCCCGATGCCTGCATCACGGCCGGTGATCGTAAATGTAAGAGTCCTGATCCCGGACTCCAGACCACTTACGTGGTGTGCTCCGGCAATCCAAAGTGTGTGCCGCCAACGTCCAACATCGGCCCGCTCAATGCCAACGGCCTCAATCTGCCGCCGTTTCCCTGGACACCCTACCTCTTGGCGGATAAGCGGCTATTGTCACAGCTCGATGATGATAAAGATATCGTTTATAATGCAACCTTCTGCAATTTCCCCTATTACGGAGCCACCGGTTGCCCCACTGCTGGCACGGCTGACTCCTTCATCACCGATCGATTGGAGAAGGGTTGCTATTACAATGTCAACTTTCAACCTGATAATTCAGGTGGCACCCGCAACGTCCAGAACAGTACAAACTCGACGGCGATCAACTGCGTCGTCAAGTCGATCAACAATCCCAACATCAAGGTCAATACGGGAACGGGTGCGGCTTCGGCCACACCAAGCACTGCCCATGGGCTGCCTGTCAATGTGTTTGTGACAGGCTCGGGAACGGTGATTGATGTGCAAACGGGCGACTTCAGCAACCTCGCACCGCTGAATTGGGCCAAACTGAGAATCTATGGCAGATATGGTGATGGATCGAACTGCTCTGTGCAGACCGTACTGATTGGCGTGCTGCAACTGGATGGCTTGTTCATCTGGATGCCAGCAGGCAAAATAATCTACCCAAGTCCCGGTGGTGGTGGCGGCAACAGTGGTCCCTATGGCGTGCGCTGGATCTGTGCCTTTGATTCCAAGAACTCCGCCAACTTGGACATCATTGGACCGAGTGATGCAGTGGCTGGACTTGCAACAATATTCCCCAGCTTTTTTGATTCCACCGCTTCTGACCCTTCATTTATTCCAAGTTCCACTCCCAGTAACATCACAAATTACCGGGCTTACGGGGTAACTTATTGATCATGATTCAGTTGGCCCTGCCGATTCTGTCCCAGCTTTCGCGAAGTCGGCGAGCTCCGATAGCGAGCAAGTGCCGATCGAACACGGCAGGTTTTACGATTCTTGAAGTATTGCTGGCTGCCTTCATTGCTGTTGTCGCTGCCACGGTCCTGTTTCCTCTGTTCAATGAAGCTGTCATCGTTGCCCGTCAGTCTGCGGATCGTAATTCAATCGAGGCTGCCACATCATTGGATTTAAGCTGGATCAAGCGTTATGCCAAGTTCTGGAAGATGAAAAGTGGCCCCTATCCACTGGATAATACCCATACCAAAAGTGTGGCCATATTTCAAACATCGCCGGTGCTTGAGTATGAGTGTGCCAACAGTGACCTCACGAACACCAACCTCTCCCAGCAATTCATTGCCGACGCGGTCAGCGTCGCCAGCACGGCTGATGACGTTGTTCCCAAGCTCCCCTATGCCTTCATCGCAACCGCTAATAGCCAGATCCCGATAGCCAACATCAGCGCTGGCTATGCACTGAGCCGAACAGTTGATACATCAATCCCAAACAGGGTCTATGTCATTTATAAAGTCGCTTCTGCAAATGAGCACCCGATCAACTTCGTCCGCGAGGCTTCGGTCGTGCTCGAATCGGTGGCATGGTGCACGCCGAAATGAAGAAGCTATCGCTTTGTGCCGGCAGCAGGCAAGCGTGGATTGGCTACACACTGATTGAGTTGCTGATGGTTGTTATTCTGATCAGCGTTCTTGGTGGTACTTTTCTCAGTACCCAGTCGTCATCTTTTGTGAGTTATAGCAAGCTCAGGTTCGCTGCTGCCGAGCTTTCCGGCACCATGGCGAGAGCCAGGGATGCTGCCGCCAAGAACGTCACCGTTGACTCGACATGCAGCATTGTTCAAACCGTGGACAGCACGACCACCAACGTCACGACCGCCCTTTCTCCGGCTAACTGCATCAGCTCATCTCTGTTGCCGAATGCGATCAACATCAGGGATCGCTCCGGTGCCAGCAAGCTGGTTGTGGATCAAACCACCGTTTTCACATTTCGATCGGAGGGGATGAGTACAAATGCTGATGCTTCGTTGACTGATCAGACGATTCGTCTCTCCGATCCCCGATCGACCACGGTGATCTGCGTTAATCTGACAATTCCTACATCCATCATCCGCCTGGGCCTGATTAAGGCTGGTAACACAAGCTGCGATTACACTGCGAAATGAATATCTCACGCCATCAGAACAGCAACCGGTCAGCTTGGCCATCGTTGTTGTTGCCTGAGCTACTCAAGCCGACGCGGCCTGGGGTCAGGGCCGGGGAGGATGGCCTGTCGCTGATTGAGCTGTTGGTGGCGATGATCATCAGTTTGATCGTCATTCATGCCATGGCACACATCATGGTTTCCGAGCTCAAGCTATCGCGTTCATTTGAGGAGCATTCCAATGTCAAAGATGCCACCATCAGGGTGGCCGCGATGATGCAAAAAGAAATATCCTATGCCAGTGATCTCTCCGTACCGGTAACCGATCCCACGACTTGCGGTTTGAACGACCCGCTGGTGATTGTTGGACCGCGCAAAATGTGGACTATTGTCTATGGCTTCGCCGCCCAGAATCCGCCGCCGGGATGGCTGGGGCCGATGACGCTCTATCGCTGCGGGCCCCCCTATGACGCCAATGGAAATCTCAACTTCTCCGGCGGTCAGTCGGTCAAGTCGGTCGTGCTGGATCAATTGGCTCAGATCAGTCCCTGGGAAACGGTGATCAATAGTGGTGACCTGGCGAACCTCGCCAATTCCCTCTCGCGGGGGATCAGGATCCAGTTCAACATGCAGTCGGCCAGTGGTCAGCTCAAGCCCTACATCTTCGGTGCTCGCTCAGCGATCAATCCGCTTTACGCCTTTGGGGATCAGGTGGCCAATGGGAGCACCTATCTGACGACAGCGCCAAGCGCCTGTGATGATGCCACTGCCACCCGAGCAGGCAGCGATATTCTCAATGCGATCTGTTATCAAACAATGACATCGCATCAGATTATTTACAATAACGCCAGTGAAACGGAGGTTGACAAGCGTCAGCATTTTTATATTGCCCCCGGCCCGGGTACGATCTCAATTATCGGCTCTCCATTGTTTGAGGATATTGTTTATCTTCCAAATCTCAAGAGTGCTTACACCATCCAAAGTTCATCCAGCTCCGCTGCGTCTTGTACCCGCACCAGCTGTTATGTGACTTCCGGGGCGAATGAGAAAATCAGTCTCATGAATGTCAATTATCTGATCTTCCCGGATGCCCAGATCGGTATCTGAGCGGCGCCGCATTGTCGCCATGGCTGTTTTACTGGCTGGCTGTTCTCCTGGCTGACTGTTCTTTCGGCTGCTTGTGATGCCAGCGGGTTGTTTCGCCGGCCGTCGGGACGGATCCGTGGTCGGCTCTCAGGCCTTCGCTGACGTTTCGGGCCCTTTCCCTTCCCCCAGCCGGCTGGCTCTGAACCCGGCGCCGCTGCTCAGCGTTGGTGCTGAAATCGCTGAGGTCGCTGCTGTTGGCGGTGTACCGCCCCGGCCTTCGCCCCGCAAGCACCACAATGGGGTCATAACGAAGCTTGGCTGGCATGGGAGTTCTCACCGCACTGGCGATCCTGGCGGGGTTGATCGTGGTGCACGAGAGCGGTCATTTCCTGGCTGCCCGCTGGCAGGGCATCCGGGTCAGTGGCTTCTCGATCGGTTTTGGCCCGGCCCTGTTGCAGCGACGTCGTGGTGGCGTCCTCTATGCCTTGCGGGCGATTCCACTGGGGGGCTTTGTCTCCTTTCCCGATGACGACGAGGACAGCCCCATCCCGGCGACAGATCCCGATCTGCTCCGCAATCGCCCCTTGCTGCAACGGGCCCTGGTGATCGCCGCTGGTGTGATCGCCAATTTGCTGCTGGCCTGGGCGGTGCTGGTGGCCCAGGGGTTCGTGGTCGGCATCCCGTCCGGCTTCAGCGCCACACCAGGGGTGCTGGTGGCGCTGGTGCAGAGCGGCCAGGCTGCCGATGCGGCCGGCCTGGAGGCGGGTGATCGCATCCTGGCTCTCTCGGGCCAGAGGCTCGGCGGCGGTCAGGAGGCGGTGCAGGAGCTGGTGGATCGGATCCGCCAGGCCCCCGGTCAGAAGCTGCAGCTGCAAACCGAACGCGACGGCCAGGTGCTCAATCTCTCGCTCACCCCTAGTCCGGTGGGGGGCATCGGTCGTATCGGTGCCCAGCTTCAGCCCAATGGCAGCGAGGCCTTTCGGGCGCCGCGGGGCCCGCTCGAGCCGGTTCGCCGGGCCAATCGGGATCTGATTGCCCTGACCCGGCGCACGGTGGAGGGCTTCGGCACTCTGATCACCCACTTCGGTGAAACCGCCGGTCAGGTGTCGGGCCCGGTCAAGATCGTCGAGATGGGGGCTTCGCTGGCCAAACAGGGGGGCAGCAGCCTCTTCCTCTACACCGCCCTGATTTCAATTAATCTGGCGGTGCTTAATGCCCTGCCGCTGCCTTTGCTTGATGGCGGCCAGTTGGTGCTGCTGCTGCTGGAAGGCGTGCGCGGGCGGCCGCTGCCGGAGCGTTTCCAGATGGCCTTTTTCCAGTCCGGATTCGTTTTTCTGGTCGGCCTCAGCCTGCTGCTGATCGTCAAGGACACCAGTCAGCTGCCTGCGGTGCAGCAACTGTTCGGCCGTTGATCGGCCGGGCCAGGCCTTGGAAGTAATGGCGCCGATGCGCTGGAAGCTCCGGGCCTCTGGTCCAGGCGTTCCATGGCCAGGCTGCTGGCCGGATCGGCCCCTGAATCACGCCGGTCGCGGGACTGAATCAGGTCGGATTCACCAGGCCCAGGCCTAGGCCCACGCCCGGGTCTTCACCCCAGATCCCACCGTCGCCGCGGCGCGTTGGCGGCCTCGCTGCCCGTCCCATCGGCCAACCTCCGCCTGACAGGTTGTACACCCGTGTCGGATCATCGCCGCCGCGGCTCAGGGAGGCCCACGCCCGACGCTGCTCCACCTCGCCCCGCCCTTGCCCTGCTTGGCCAGTGCCAGTCAGCGGGCTCCGCAGCTCCTTGAGCAACTGGGGCAGCTTTATCCCCACGCCACCTGCTCGCTGGACTGGCGCAACCCCTACGAGCTGCTGGTGGCCACCATGCTCTCGGCCCAATGCACCGATGAGCGGGTCAATCGGGTGACGCCGGCTCTGTTCGAGCGCTTCCCCGATGCGGCGGCGGCGGCGGTCGAGCCCGATGAGGTCGAGCCCTTCGTGAAATCGACGGGTTCCTACCGCAAAAAGGCCAGGCCCATCGTGGCCTCCAGCCGCTTGCTGGTGGAGCACCACGCTGGTGCCGTACCACGCATCATGGAGGAGCTGCTGCTGCTGCCGGGCGTGGCCCGCAAGACCGCCAGCGTGGTGCTGGCCTGGTGTGATGGCATCAATGCCGGCGTCACGGTGGACACCCTTGTCAGCCGGCTCAGCCAGCGCCTCGGGCTCAGCCGCCAGAGCGATCCGCGCCGGATCGAACCGGATCTGATGCGGTTGGTGCCCCAGCCCGAATGGCAGAACCTTTCGATCCGACTGATCTTCCATGGTCGGGCCGTCTGCACCGCCCGCAAGCCGCGTTGCCTGGAGTGTCCGATCGCCGCCCTCTGCCCCAGCCACACCGGGCGCTAGAGTCGGCGACTATCAATGTTGAGCAACCCAGCCGCATGGCGAAGAAGTCGATGATCGCGCGCGATGTCAAGCGCAAGAAGATGGTGGAGCGTTTCGCTGTCAAGCGCGCTGCCCTCAAGGCGGCGTTCGAGGCTGCCGCCGATCCGATGGAGCGGCTGGAAATCCACCGCAAGATTCAGGGTCTGCCCCGTAATAGCGCTCCGGTGCGGGTGCGCAACCGCTGCTGGGCCACCGGCAAACCCCGCGGTTACTACCGCGACTTCGGCCTCTGCCGCAACCAGCTGCGCGAGCGGGCCCACAAAGGTGAACTCCCCGGTGTGGTCAAATCCAGCTGGTAAGCCCTACCAGCCAAGGACGTCAGATCCGGCTGGCGACTCGCCGGCATCACCGCTCTGGCGGGGGCGTCCTGGTGACGCCCTTTTTTGTTGGCACCCCGGTCTCAGCCAGCCCGATTGGCCTGAGTCAGGTGCCTGGTGCGCGGGTCTGCAGGGTGATGCCAACAAAAAGCAAGCGATCCAGTCAGCGGTGAAGGCCGGATGGCAGGATGGACATTGACAACAAAAGGACATAAATCCAAGTGCAAGGACAAACTCAGTCGATCTCCTTCGATGGTCGGGAGATCCGGCTGACCACCGGTCGGTATGCCCCCCAGGCGGGTGGCTCGGTGATGGTGGAGTGCGGTGACACCGCGGTGCTGGTCACCGCCACCCGCTCCAAAGGCCGCGAAGGCATCGATTTTCTGCCCCTGATCTGCGATTACGAGGAGCGGCTCTACGCCGCCGGTCGCATCCCGGGCAGCTTTTTCCGCCGCGAGGCCAGGCCCCCGGAGCGGGCGATCCTCACCTGCCGTCTGATTGATCGGCCGATGCGGCCCCTGTTCCCGAGCTGGCTGCGCGACGACCTGCAGATCGTTGCCACCTGCATGTCGCTCGATGAACGGGTGCCACCCGACGTGCTCGCCGTGACCGGCGCCTCGATGGCCGCCCTGCTGGCCAGGATGCCGTTCTACGGCCCGATGGCGGCCGTGCGGGTCGGCCTGCTGGGCGACGACTTCGTGCTCAACCCCAGCTTCCGCGAGATTGAGCGCAGCGATCTGGACCTGGTGCTGGCCGGTACCCCTGCCGGTGTGGTGATGGTGGAAGCGGGCGCCAACCAGCTGCCCGAACAGGATGTGATCGAAGCGATCGACTTCGGCTATGAGGCCGTCGGCGAGCTGATCAAGGCCCAACTGAACCTGCTCAAGGAGCTCGGCATCGAGCAGGTGATCCCGGAAGAGAAGCTGGACGACTCCACCTTGCCCTCGTTCCTGGAGCAGGAATGCGCCGCTGCCATCGGTGAGGTGCTCAAGCAGTTCTCCCAGACCAAGCCCGAACGGGACGAGAAGCTCGATGCGATCAAGGCCGAGGTGAGCGCCAAGGTCGCCGCCCTCAAGGAGGACGACGCCATCAAGGTGGCCGTCAGCAGCAACAGCAAGGTGCTGGGCAACAGCTACAAGAGCCTCACCAAGAAGTTGATGCGCCAGCAGATCATCAGCGATGGCAAGCGGGTCGATGGCCGGGGCCTCGATGAAGTGCGGCCGATCAGCGCCGCCGTGGGTGTGCTGCCCAAGCGGGTGCATGGCTCGGGGCTGTTCAACCGCGGTCTCACCCAGGTGCTGTCCACCGCAACTCTCGGCACCCCCAGTGATGCCCAGGAGATGGACGATCTCAACCCGGCCAGCGAAAAGACTTACCTGCACCACTACAACTTCCCCCCCTACTCGGTGGGTGAAACCCGGCCGATGCGCTCCCCGGGCCGCCGCGAAATCGGCCACGGTGCCCTGGCGGAGCGGGCGCTGTTGCCGGTGCTGCCCAGCAAGGAGAGCTTCCCCTACGTGCTGCGGGTGGTGTCGGAGTGCCTCAGCTCCAATGGCTCCACCTCGATGGGTTCGGTGTGCGGCAGCACCCTGGCTCTGATGGATGCGGGCGTGCCCCTGAAGGCGCCCGTCGGCGGGGCCGCCATGGGCCTGATCAAGGAGGGCGACGAGGTGCGCATCCTCACCGACATCCAGGGCATCGAGGACTTCCTCGGTGACATGGACTTCAAGGTGGCCGGCACCGAGAAGGGCATCACCGCCCTGCAGATGGACATGAAGATCACCGGCCTCGCGGTGAAAACCGTGGCCGATGCGATCAACCAGGCTCGCCCTGCTCGTCTGCACATCCTCGGCAAGATGCTGGAGGCGATCGATGCCCCCCGCGATACCCTTTCGCCCCACGCCCCGAGGCTGTTGAGCTTCCGCATCGATCCGGAGCTGATCGGCACCGTGATCGGCCCCGGCGGCCGCACGATCAAGGGGATCACCGAGCGCACCAACACCAAGATCGACATCGAGGACGGTGGCATCGTCACGATCGCCAGCCACGATGGTGCCGCCGCTGAAGAGGCCCAGCGCATCATCGAAGGCCTCACCCGCCGGGTCAGCGAGGGCGAAGTGTTCCAGGGCACGGTCACCCGGGTGATCCCGATCGGTGCCTTTGTGGAGATTCTGCCCGGCAAGGAGGGGATGATCCACATCTCCCAGTTGTCGGAATCCCGGGTGGAGAAGGTCGAAGACGTGGTGAACGTCGGCGATCAGGTGACGGTGCGGGTGCGCGAGATCGACAACCGCGGCCGCATCAATCTCAGCCTGCGCGGTGTGCCCCAGCAGGAACCTGAAGCTCCGGCCGCCGTTGCCGAAGTGCAGTGAACTTCTGATCCAATTGCCAGTGACAAGCGGCCCCCATGGGGCCGTTTTTTTATGGGCGGGCAGTGAGGCCACTCTCGCCCGCTGGCCCAGTCCCTCCCCTTCGGCCTCCCGACCATGTCATCACCAGGGGGCTGCTGGAGCGGTGCAAGCCGTCGTCACAGCGAGCCCCTCCCGTCTCGTTCTGGAGCCGGGAGAGCAGCGACCGGGCCACCGCTGTCAGGCGTGGAAGGTTTGAGTTTCAGTTGCCGATCGAGCGCTGGAGACGATCAGTCGCCACTCGGGAGTTGGCTCAGCGCCAGACTCCGAAATTGCCGCTGTTCTTTGCCGCCATGCCTGCCTCGGGGTGCGGATCGCCCAGGCTGGAGGAGCTGGGAGCTTGGTAATCCTTTCCCAGGCCAAGAGTGTCGACACACAACTCCTCCTTCGCCGCGCTGATTCGTACGGCCAGATCGCACCGGAGCACTCCAGATGGCCATGCACCAGCTTGGGGCCAGCCAGCTATCCGGATTGCGAGCTTGGAGGCCTGATCCAACCACAAACCGAGGCACGGCGGCATTCAGTTCGTCACTCCCGATCAGCGACCTGGGGGAGGAATGGCAGCCAGCCGCTGTTGGCGGCAGCCGGCAGTGGGCCTGGCTTCATCCGCCACAGCAGTTCTGATGCTCAGCCGGAGAAGCGCGCCATCGCCGCGTGAGCAGAGCAGCAGCGGTTTCGTCGTGGCTGGCCGTCACTGAGTGAAACCCGATTGCTGCAGCCAAGGTCCACCGCAGGCTTGTCGCCGTTGATTCATATAAGTTGGGACTGAAAATCAAGGATGTTCAGAGAGAATCTGGAGGCCTATGTTGGCGGCCTGGTCGGTCATGGGCTTATTGCGGCACAATCGCAACAGAGATGCAGCGATTCATTTTGTGGCACCTACCTAACATGGGTAAATAATAAGATGAGGCACCATGTTTCAAGTGGTCGTAGCCTTGATGGGGTTGACAATTATGGCCCTGCTTGCCGCGCCAACCGTGAAGATGGCGTTGATGCCCGTTTACTCGCAGAAGCAAAAGAACAACTACACGCTGGCGGAAGCGAAGGCCATCTTGATCCGCAAAGAGGTTGTTAACGATAAAAACAACGTTTTTTTTGATGCCACTGATTCGACCTCTAAAATCACGCAGGCTAATGTTGCAAGCTCCCTTAGTAGTTCAGGATTAAGCACTGTCATCGATGGATGCACCATCAAGGATGCTTACAATCCACGCCAAAGCACTGCCAGCATACCGAAGGCGGTGGAGTGCATTGTTGGCAGCGACCAGTTCAAGGCGATTGCTTGGCAGCCTTTATACACATCAACGAATCTTACCGAAAATGCTCAAGTCAACACAGCGGCCCAGCTAACGGCTGCCAACATGGGCGATGCGGTCGAACTATGCAAAACCAGTATTTCCAAAGCTCCGCCCACAACGTCTACGGTCGTATGCGGGGCAACGATTACAAGTACCAATTACGGGGGGAAGGACAAGACCTTTAGTGAAATGGTTATCACAATAAAATCGGGCAGCGCCAGCCCTAAGTATGAGCTCAAGTTCAATTAATTGATAACTGTAAGGTTCCATGCATTTATCATGGATAATTTCTTTGTCATTCTGTAATCGCCGTAACCTGGCGAGATTGATTCCGCCCTTAGGTAGAAGTAATGTATTGACAACTTTGACAAAGTCGCCTAGAAATTGGCTGCCGCTCCTCTTGGGTTGAACGGTTTGGTGCATACAGTTAACGCTGGCCTACAGGTGGCTGTGCGCCTTGTTGAAAGTGCGCGACAGGTTGATCAGCGGCATGGCGACATCTTGAAGCCGCCGACCGTGGAAACATTTAAGTTCTGTCATGGGTCATGGGTCATGGTGTCGA
>CALPMR020000034.1 GCA_943324725.2 Bordetella parapertussis
GCTGGAGCTGCTGCCGATCAACGTTCAGCAGCAACTGGCCAGCACCGAGGCCCGGGAGGAGCTGCTGGAGGTGGTGCTCGATCTGGGCAGGGTGCCCGAGGCCCGCTATCCCGGCCGGGCCGTGGCCCTCGGCGAGGTGCCGATCGAGCGGGCCGACCTGCGGGACGTGCTGGAGCGGCTGGGGCCCTTCGGCGGTGACAACCGGGCCGGCATCGAGTGCACCCTGCATCGCATCAGCGCCATCAGGAATCGCACCGGCGAGGTGGTGGGGCTCACCTGTCGGGTGGGCCGGGCCGTGTTCGGCACGGTGGCGATGGTGCGCGATCTGCTCGACTCCGGCAGTTCGCTGCTGCTGATGGGCCGGCCGGGGGTGGGCAAGACCACCGCCCTGCGCGAAATCGCCCGGGTGCTGGCCGATGACCTGCTGCGGCGCGTGGTGGTGATCGACACCAGCAACGAGATCGCCGGCGATGGCGACATCCCCCATCCCGCCATCGGCCGCGCCCGCCGCATGCAGGTGGCCCGGCCTGAACTGCAGCACCAGGTGATGATCGAAGCGGTGGAAAACCACATGCCCGAGGTGATCGTCATCGATGAGATCGGCACGGAGCTGGAGGCTCAGGCGGCCCGCACCATCGCCGAGCGGGGCGTGATGCTGGTGGCCACGGCCCATGGCAACGAACTCGCCAACCTGATCAAGAACCCCACCCTCAGCGACCTGGTCGGCGGCATTCAGTCGGTGACCCTCGGCGATGAGGAGGCGCGCCGCCGCCGCACCCAGAAGACGGTGCTCGAGCGGGCCGCCGAGCCCACGTTCGCGATGGCGGTGGAGATGCACAGCCGCCATCGCTGGCTGGTGCATCGCGACGTGGCCGGCACGGTGGATCTGTTGCTGCGCGGCCAGATCTCCCGCCCGGAGATTCGCGAGCTCGGCTCCGACGGCCAGCTGCTGCTGCGCCAGCCCGCCCCGTTATCGCCGCCGGCCCCCAGCCGCCCCGGGGTCACGCCGATCGCCGGTTCGGGCCTGCGGGGCGCCAGGCCGCTGGCCGCCGTGCCCCTGCCCGATCCCTTCGCCTCCCCATCCCGCGATCAGCTGCTCCCTGCGGCGGAACCCCCAGCGCCGTTGGCGGCGTCTGCTCCTTTGCGTCTCTGTGCGGTCGGTCTGTCTCCCCAGCTGTTGCTGGAGGCCGTGCGCAGCAGTGGGCTGCCGGCCGAAGTGGTGGCCGAACCCGAGCAGGCCGACGCCGTGCTCAGCCTGCGCGGTGAGCTGGGCCGGGATCCGGAGCTGCGCCGCCGGGCCCAGGTGCTGAGCCTGCCGATCCTGGTGATCAAATCGGACAGCTTGCATCAGCTGCAGCGGGCCATTCAGCGGCTGTTGGAGCGCCGCCGGGAGCCGCTCTTGCCGGCGTCTGCTGATCAGACGGCCCCGCGCCTCGATGATGACCACGCCGGCCTGGAGGAATGCCGTCTGGCGGTGGAGCAGGTGGTGCTCCCCCAGGGCCGGCCCGTCGAGCTGCTGCCCCGCAGTGATCGCGTCCGGCGCATGCAGGAGGATCTGGTCCGTCACTACCGACTGCGCTGTGCCGTCTTCGGGCGGGGAGCCCAGCAGCGGCTGCGGGTGTTTCCCCTCTGAGTGCCAGCCCTGTTGACGAAGGACCGGGCGCTGTGGGTAACTATCTAGGCACCGGCTTTGCCGGAGCCCATCGGTTTCCTGACCGAACCAACCCTGGTCCCTTCAGCCGGAGTCATCCGGTCCCGTACCGGACCAACCAATGGGTCGTCGCCAAGCGGTAAGGCAGCGGGTTTTGGTCCCGCCATTCCTAGGTTCGAATCCTAGCGACCCAGTTCTTGAACTTTTTTCACCGTCTCTGCCCGGTTGCATGAGCTGATGGTTCCTGACTTGCCATCAGCTCCTCTGCTCGTCTTCGACTTCGATGGCGTGCTGGTTGATGGCATGCGCGAGTACTGGTGGTCGGCCCGTCAAGCGGCCCTGTCGCTGGCGCTCGGGTTGGTGTTGCCCGAGGCGATCCCTGCCGGTTTTGCCCAGTTGCGGCCACTGATCCATCACGGTTGGGAGATGGTGCTGATGGCGGCCGAGCTGGGCCGGACCGACGGCGATCCGGCGGCTCTTGCGGCCGACTACGACGGCGCCGTCCAGCTGGCTCTGGAGCGTTGGGGCTGGAGCCCCCAGCAGCTGCAGACGGCCCTGGAGACGGTGCGCAGCGAGGCCATCGCCAGCGACAGGGAGCGCTGGCTGGCCCTGCATCGCTTCTTCCCCGGCGTACCCGAGCGTCTCTCGGCTTTGGAGGCGGAAGGGGCCTCCTGGGCGGTGCTCACCACCAAAGGGGGCGCCTTCGCCGCCGCACTGCTGGCCGCCGCCGGCCTCGTGCCGCTGGCTCTTTATGGCCATGAGCAGGGCAGCAAGCCCGAGGTGCTGCGGCAGTTGCTGCAGGTGAACCAGCGGCCGCTCTGGTTCATCGAGGATCGCCGCCCGACTCTGGAGCTGGTGCGGGCCACCCCGGGGCTGGAGGCGGTGCGCTGTCATCTGGTGTCCTGGGGCTATCTGGCTCCCGGCGATCGCCAGGGCCTGGAAGGGGCCGGGATTCACTGGCTGGAGCCGGAAACCTTCCAGGCCCCCCTGGCGCGTTGGCCCTGAACCGCTAGAGTACGCCCGTACTACACGCAATTGGTACGCCGGCCTCCGCCGGTGGCACTGGTTCTCCAGAGGTCGCAGGATGGCCGCCGGCCTGGTTCCGGCATCGGTCCGCTCCCTGTTCCTGGTCTCCGGATCCGCCTCCAGGGTCGGTCTCCGATCCCGGCTCCTGGCCCGGCGCTCAACCCCGGCCCCAGCTCCTGCCCTGCGGCCTGTTCCATCGCTCATCCCCCTCATGCCTGCCGAATCCAAAGCCGAATCCAAGGCCGCATCCGGCGCTTCCGGTTCCCTGACCACCCCGTCCGCTGCCTCCAAGGCGGCGTCCGCGGCTGATGCCAAGGCCATCGCCGAGCGCGACAAGGCCCTGGGTCTGGTGCTCAACCAGATCGAGCGGAACTTCGGCAAGGGCTCGATCGTGCGTCTCGGCGACGCCTCCCGCATGCGGGTCGAAACCATTTCCACCGGGGCGCTCACCCTCGACCTGGCGCTCGGTGGCGGCTATCCCAAGGGCCGGGTGGTGGAGGTCTACGGCCCGGAGAGTTCCGGCAAGACCACCCTCACCCTGCATGCCATTGCCGAGGTGCAGAAGCGGGGCGGTGTGGCCGCCTTCGTCGATGCGGAGCACGCTCTGGATCCGGTGTATGCCGCCGCCCTGGGGGTCGATATTGAAAATCTGCTGGTCTCCCAGCCCGATACCGGTGAGATGGGCCTGGAGATCGTCGATCAGCTGGTGCGTTCCGGCGCCGTCGACATCGTCGTGGTCGACTCGGTGGCGGCTCTGACGCCCCGGGCCGAGATCGAAGGTGAGATGGGGGATCTGGCGGTGGGTAGCCAGGCCCGACTGATGAGCCAGGCGATGCGCAAGATCACCGGCAACATCGGCAAGTCCGGTTGCACCGTCATCTTCCTCAACCAGCTGCGCCAGAAGATCGGCGTCACCTACGGCAACCCGGAAACCACCACCGGTGGCAACGCGCTCAAGTTCTATGCCTCGGTGCGGCTCGACATCCGCCGCATCCAGACCCTCAAGCGCGGCACGGAGGAATACGGCATCCGCGCCAAGGTGAAAGTGGCCAAGAACAAGGTGGCGCCGCCGTTCCGGATCGCCGAGTTCGACATCCTCTTCGGCCGCGGTATCAGCACCATTGGTTGCCTGCTGGATCTGGCGGAAGAGACGGGCGTGGTTTGTCGCAAGGGTGCCTGGTACAGCTACGACGGCGACAACATCGGCCAGGGTCGTGACAACACGATCATCTGGCTGGAGCAGAACCCCGGCCCGAAGGAGGTGATCGAGCAGCTCACCCGCCGCAAGCTCACCGAGGGCTCGGAGGTCACGGCCAACTCGATGAAGCCTCTGGCCGCGGCGGCCAAGTTGGCGGCCTCAGCCGCGGCTGAGGCCGAAGAGGATGCCGAGGAGGCGGATGCGGAGGAGCTGATCACGACGGTACCGGTGGCCAGCTGAGCGGCTCAGTCGATCGCCGTGGTGGCTCGAGTCTGAACAACCAGCCCGGCACGGCTTGTTTCAGGAACGTCCGCCGCGGCCTCGGGCCCCACTTCATCGCGCATCGCCGGGATGGGAGCGGGCAGCTCAGCCAGCGAGGGACGGCATCGATCCGGAGGCTTCTTGCCTTCGATGGGATCGTCCTTCGAGCGGATCGCGCCGCTCCCTCCAGTTCTTTAGGGGTTCTGGCTCCGCACCCATCAGTGCTTCGCCGTCACGGTTCCCGATCCCGCAGCCATCACCGGGACGGCAACCTGAGGCGGGACGACAACCTGAGGTGGTCGCTGGGATGGCTGCGGGAACGTCACGCCAGCGCCGGGACTGCCCTCCTTGGCCAGCTCAGGCCGCTTCCGGGATCGAGGTGAGTGGGGCGGATACGGCGGTATCGCTCGTGGCTCGAGCTGCTGGCTTCGGCGCAGCAGCGGTGGATTGCAGGATCGCGGCGACCCGATGCAACTCCTGGATCGCCTCGGCGCCTTCCAGCTTGACGAGCTCGTGGCCGTCGCGGGATTCGATCCAGCTGATGCCGAAGTCCGAGACCAGGAAGCGCACCATGTGGTTGTCCCCCAGATCGGCGACAAAAGAAGCCCCCTGACCGTCGCTGCCGTCGCCGCAGACGTAGCAGCTGGCCACATGGCCTCGCTTCTGCAGGCAGTTGGCGAGGGCCTGCAGGCTCATCACCAGATCGCCCACCAGGGCCCGGTATTGCTCGGCCAATCGGGGAAACATCGGGGGCCCGAGAAGGAGATTGAGGTCAATCCTAAGGTTTTCTTCCGATTTGGGAGAGTGCTGCGGGTCTCGGTCAGCGGATCCACGTTTCGCCTGGCAGGTCTCGCGCTCGCTGTCCTTGCCGTGCCACGGAGCCGTGTCACCGAGCGGGCCGGCTGCTTCTGGCCTTTCAGCTTTCGGTGGCAGCCGGGGATCCGACGTGACCCAGCGCTCTGAGGCGCTGCAGCAGATCCGGCGTCGTTCGCTGCTGCGCCGCGGAACCTGTTCAGCACAGGCCGATCAAAGCAGGGCCCAGGCGTGAGATTCACCCCGGGCTGTCTTCTGGGTGATCAGGTCACAGGCTCAGCTGTCGGCCAGGCTCCACCAGCCCGCGGCGGGTCCGATGAAGCGGACCGTGACCCAGAACAGCACCAGGGCGCCGATGCCGATCCAGGCGCCTTTGGTGCTGAGCGCCACGAAGCGGTCCGCCTGATTGCGGCTGAAGGGCAGCCAGGAGACGATCCTGGGCGAGGTGTCGATGGGTTTGTCGACCTTCTTCTGGCGTGGTGGCAGGCCCTGGATGGCGCGGCGCTTGGCTTCCCCCATGGGGGTGAATCTGGCAACTGAACGCAGGCTAGGCGGCGCTGGTTCCCCCCTCCCGTTGCCGGCGGGTTGGTCTGCGGCTCTGCCTGGTTGGCTCCGACTGAGCAGCGGCAGCGATCAGTTGGGCAGCAGCCGGTTCAGTTGCACCCAGGGCTCCAGGGCGCTGAACACCTGGCGCCCCCAGCTGCGGGCCCGCAGGCGGCCATCGAGCACCGCCAGCCGGCCGCCGTGGCGCCGCAGGCTGGCCAGGCCCCGCTGCAGCCGGTTGAGCGCATCCGGCAGCAGCAGCTCCCGGAACCAGTCCCGTCCCTGTCGGCGCAGTTCGCTGACCTGGGCCGCCGTCAGGGGATCCTCCAGGCTGGCGATCGGCAGCAGTGCCACGATCAGCTGGCTGGGGTGGGGCAGCCGGCCCTGGTGCTCCAGCCACCAGCTCCAGCGGCAGCAGATGACGCCATTGCTCTCCGGGGCGGTGCCTTCCTGGCCGACGCGGCTGCCGAACTCGGCCGCCAGTCCACTGGTGAGACATCGCCGCAACCCGGTGTCGTCCAGCAACACGATCGTCAACCCCGCCTGCCCCAGGATCAGCCGGCGGCAGTGATCCAGGAGGTGGTCGGCGAACTGGGGGCTGTTGGGCAGGGGCTGGCGCAGGGGGGCATAGAGGGGCAGCGGATCGGAGAGGGGAGGATCACCCAGATCGACTGTCACCACAGGGTTCAATCCCAGTGCCAGGGCGCTGGCTGGCGGGCCCTGGCCCTGGGCTGATCCGCCCAGTTCCCCCACCAGAATGGCGCCGCGGCCGCTGAGCAGTCCCTTCAGCTGCCGCAGTGGCGCCAAGGGTTGGCGATGCCCGTGCCATTGCAGCAGTGCCGGATCCACGCTGGCCCAGCTGCACCATCCTTCTCCCTTGGCGGCCAGCCAGGCCCCCCAGGGGTCCGGCAGGGGCGCCAGCAGCGCCAGCAGCTGGCGCAGGGGCGCCTCGTCATCCGGGGCCAGGGCCACGGGCTGACGCCCATGGCTCGGCTGGCTGAAGATCCGCTGGCTCAGGCGTTGGTGCAGCGCCAGCAGGCTGTCTTCGGCGGCTGGATGGGAGCGGCGCAGCCGATCCCAGTCCTGGGGATCGAGGCGGATGCCCAGGACCTGACGCAGATGCCCCTCCAGCTTTTCAGCCTCCGGAATCACCAGCTGGCGGTCCCCCAGGCAGCCATTGCTCCAGGCCTCCAGCAGTTCCCGATGGCTCAGCAGCCACAGTCGGCCCTCGGGTGCCGGCGAGGCTCCCTGCCAGCAGGGCAGGGCCAGGCCCACCGCCTGCAGCCGGGGCCATTCAACCTGCAGCAGGCGTTGGCGCAGGGCATCGCTGACCACCAGGGCCAGGGAGGTCTCGGCCAGGGCCAGGGGCACCAGCAGGCCGATCCACCAGCTCGGGTCGGTGCCAGGCAGGAGCCGCACCAGCGTGTGGTCCTGGCGGCGCAGACTGCGCGCCACCAGACGACTCAAGGTGAGATGGTGCGGCCAGCGTTCCGCTCCCTCTCCGAGCAGGAGAGCCTTGAGCTGCCGATGGGCGCTGGCTTCCAACATCGGCGGATCGTACGAAGCTGGTCGCAGTGACTCCGCAGCGACGATGACAGCTCTCTGGCAGCGGCGGCCGGTCGGGATCGTGGGCCTGGGGTTGATCGGCGGCTCCCTCGGCCTCGATCTGCTGGCCAGGGGCGCGACGGTGCGGGCTCTGGTGCACCGCCAGGCCACGGCCGATCGGGCGCTGGAGCGGGGCCTGGCCTCGGCAGTGTCCACCGATCCTGAGCTGTTGCGCGATTGCGGCCTGGTGGTGTTGGCCCTGCCGCTGGATCTGCTGCTGGATCCGCCGCCGCAGCTGCTGGCCTCGCTGCCGCCGGGAGCGGTGATCACCGATGTCGGATCGGTGAAGGCCCCCGTGCTCCAGGCCTGGACAGCCCGGTTGGGGCCTGAGCGGGCCAGTCGTTTCGTGGCTTCCCATCCGATGGCGGGTACGGCCCGGGCCGGGGTGGAGGCCGGCCTGGCCGGGTTGTTCCGGGGGCGTCCCTGGGTGGCGACCCCGATCGAGGCCACGGATCCGTCGGCCCTGGCGGCGGTATCGATGCTGGCCGAGGCGGTGGGGGCCCGCTGGCTCACCTGTGGCGCCGCCGACCACGATCGGGCGGTGGCCCTGATCTCCCATCTGCCGGTGCTGGTCAGTGCGGCCTTGTTGCAGGCCGCCGATCGCGGCGGTGCCGTTGTGAGTGCCACTGGCCGTCCTGCCGCTGGTAGTGCTGGCGCTGTGGCAGCTGGCGAGCGGGCAGACGCGGCCCTGGATCCCGGGGTGTCCACGCTGTCCGCGCTGGTGCGAGGCCTCGCCTCCAGTGGCTTTGCCGACACCACCCGGGTCGGTGGCGGCAACCCGGAGCTCGGCACCCTGATGGCCCGGGGCAATCGGCAGCCGCTGCTGGCGGCCCTGGCCCAGTACCGCCAGGCCCTGGCCGAGCTCGAGCAGTTGGTGACCAGCGAATCCTGGCCTGATCTGCAGGCCGCCCTGGCCGAGGCGCAGCGGCTGCGTCCGGAGTTCCTCTGAGGGCCGGGGCGTCCTTCTCCCGCAAGTCCGCTCCAATCTCGTCGCAATCCCTGTCCAGACCGCTCTCCGTTGCTGGAGCGCCCATGGCCGCCGCCGCTGCACGGCGGCGAGGGCCTTCGGTCGGTGCTTCGGTGGCTGGATCGCCTGCTTCGAGGCGGTGTGCTCAGGGCCGGTGGGCCGGGCTGCCGATGGTCAGCTCCTGCCCGTGGCGTTGCAGCAGCTGACGGCAGGCCATCAGGGCCGAGAGGCTGACGCCGGCGGTGCCCTCGCCGGGGTGGATCGAATCGCCGCACAGCCACAGCCCCGGGAGTGGCGTGCGGCTGGCCAGGCCGAAGGGCCCGAAGCGCAGCGGATGCTGGCCCAGACCGCCCACCCAGCCCCAGGGCCTGCCGGTCCAGCCGGCGAAGCCCCGGGGCGTGGCCAGTTCCCGATGGATCCACGACTGTGATCGAAGCTGCAGCAGCTGGGCCAGGCCGGCCTGGATTCCGGCCATGGCGTTCTGTTTGCGGGCCTGATAGCTGGCCTCGTCGCCCTCGAACCAGGCCCGGGCCGGGGTGAACACACTGGCGATCACCGTGGCCTGCCCCGCCGGCGCCCGCCCATCGCCCTCCTGGCTGATCGAGACGAACAACGGACCCGGATCGCCCCAGTCGAGCTGCAGGTGGGAGGCGCATGCGGGCGGCAGCTGGCTGCGGGCGATGGCGCCGTAGAACACCAGGGCGCCGCTGGGTTCGGGCAGCTGCTCCAGGCGGCGGCGGTAGCCGCTGGGCAGCTGGTCCCCCAGCAGCTCCGGCAGGCTCTGGGGCGGCACGGTGACGACCACATCGCCGGCCTCGAGCACGAAGCCAGCGCGACCGGGAGCCTCGCCGTGGACTGTCCAGCGCCCGGCTTCGCCGGCTGGTTCGAGCCGTGTCACCCGGTGGCGCAGCCGCAATCGCCCGCCCGCCTGGGCCAGGCCTTGCTCGAGGGCTTCGGCCAGCGCCTGCATCGAGCCCTGCAGATGCCACAGGCCCAGGGGCTCCTGCACCATCGAGAGCACGGTGGCGCCATAGAGAGCCGCCGTGCGCTGCGCCGGTTCCTGGGAGTAGAGCCTGAGCTGCAGATCGAGGAAGCGCCGCAGGCGGCGGTCGCTGCCGCAACCGCAGAGGTTCTGCAGATCGGCGATGCTGGCCGTCGTCAGCAGGCCGCTGAGCAGGTTGCCGCCGCCGAGGGCGCCCAGCAGCTGCCCCAGATCCCAGAGGCTTCGCGGCGGCAGCACCGGCTCCCGGGCGGCGAAGGCCCAGTTGGCCTGGTGGATCGCCTCACACAGGCGCCAGAAGCGCTCGCTGCCGGGAAATTGGCATTGGCGTTCCTGGCGCCAGCGCTCGGGAGCGCGCAGGATGCGCACCGGCGCCCTGCCGTCGCCCAGATCGACCACACAGCCGGGATCCAGGGGCTCGGCCGCCGGTGGCGTCACGTTCAGATGCTCGAACAGCCGCTGATGAATGCCGCCGGCCTCCAGTCCCGCCACCTGGGTGGCCCCGACATCGAAGACATAGGGGCCGCGGCGGAAGGTGCCGGCACAGCCACCGCTCTGGTGGTGGGCCTCCAGCAGCTCCACCTGCAGCCCTGCCCTGGCGAGCAGGCCGGCGGCCGTCAATCCGGCGATGCCGGCGCCGACGACGACCACATCGCAGCTGGGGCTGGCCTGGTGGCCGGGGCGGGGAGCGGGCGCTGGCGCCGCGGGCGGATCGGCTGAAATGGCGGGCCAGAATCTGGAGCCGACCCTAGGGAGCTCCGGTCTGGAGCCGGGGTTGGCCAGCGGGGCGGCCCCGGGCTCCCCTCGGGGCGCGAGGCTGGATGGCGGTTTGCGTTCCTGCTGCATGGGGCGTTCCGGCTCCGAGTCCCTGGCCCCCTGGCTGGCCGAACGCCTGGGGGTGACGCTGCAGGCCCAGCGGCCCGTCGCCGGCGGCGACATCCACAGCGCCTGGTGCCTGGAGCTGGCCGATGGTGGCCGCCTGTTCGCCAAGACCAACCGCTCTGCAGCCTTGCCGCTGCTGGAGGCCGAGGCCGATGGCCTGGCGGCCCTGGCGGCGGCGGCCGATCCGCAGCGGCTGTCGGTGCCTTCGCCCCTGGCCCTGGGGCTGGTGGCGGGGCAGGCCGTGTTGGTGCTGCCCTGGCTGGAGCTGGGCTCCGGGGTCCAGGGCGCCGCCGGCTGGCGCACCCTTGGATCCGCCCTGGCCGGCCTGCACCGCCGCAGCCTGGAGCAACCCTGCGCGCCTGGGGATCGTGTGGATGGAGCCTTCGGCTGGCACCGGGACAATGGCATCGGTGCCACGCCCCAGCTGAACGGCTGGCTGCCGGACTGGGGAACCTTTTTCGTGGAGCGGCGGCTGGCGCCCCAGCTGGAGCTCCTGGCCCGCAGCTCCGGCGATTTGCGCGGGGCCGGGGAGCTGCTGGAACGCCTGCCGAGCTGGCTGCAGCCGCACCGGCCTGAGGCCTGCCTGGTGCACGGCGATCTCTGGAGCGGCAACGCCGGCCTGGAGTCTTCGGGCCGCGGTGCCCTGTTCGATCCCTCGGTGCACCGGGCGGATCGGGAGGTGGATCTGGCAATGGCCCGCCTGTTCGGCGGCTTCCCGGAGGCGTTCTTCGCCGCCTATGAGCAGGTGTGGCCGCTGCCGGCTGGCCATCAGCAGCGGCGGCCTCTGTACAACCTCTATCACCTGCTCAACCACGCCAATCTGTTCGGCGGCGGCTATCGGCAGCAGGCTCAGCACCAGATCGAGGCCCTGTTGAATCAGGTCTCAGCCTGACTGGAGCGGGTCATGCCATCTTTTGCATGCCGAAACAAGCCATTCAGGCAAGATGTTGGTCTCGCCATCCCATGGCGCGCTCATGATTGGCCGAGCCGATTGATTCCCGTCGATTCAGCTGGACTGGCAGGCTCTGAATGGCTCCAGTCCATGTGCTGCCGGTAGGCCGGATTCCGGTCCATGAAGAGCTTCGCCCGTTGCGGGCTGGGTATGCATTCGCTCGCCGCCCTCCGCCAGGTCGGAGCCAGGATGGCCGAAGGCCGCACGACGATCGACAAGAGGTCAGCCCGCCGAACCATCAAGGCGCCAGCCAGAAACGTTCGCCAAAAACAAGGGTCCAACAAAAAGCCCGCCTCATTGGGCGGGCTTGAAGGAAGGCCTGAAGTGCAGGCTGGAGGTGCTCAGGCAGCTCAGCCCAGGTATTCCTTGCGCAGACCCTGAACCTTCTCGATCACGGCGTTGCGCTTCTCGCCGGTGGTGAGATTGTCCCAGCTCCACTTGCCCACAATGACAAGACCGAGCAACTCCAGCAGGCCCGGAATGATCGGCAGCAGATTGATCGTGTCGAGCACTCCTTTGATCAGGATCTGGGCGACGATCACCGCCAGGATGATGCCGGAAGCCCGGCCGATCTTGCCCATCTGGGCCCAGTCCACCTTGTCGAGGGTCTCGTTGACCTTGCTGATGACCTCGCCGTAGCGCTCGCTGAAATCAAAGCCCCCTTCGCTCTGGCCGCTGGAGGCCGGACCGTTTGAAGCCGTGGCGCCTTCCGCGCTCCCCATGACCTCGGCGGTGGTGTCACTGGTGGTGGTGTCACTCATGGAGGGGAGCACTCGCGCACGGTTTGGCCGGTAACTTACTGCTGTGGACCCGCACTCGCCAGGGGAGGTCCGGATCAGTCGGCGGGCGCTGACGGTTCTGCAGGCCGATCTGAGCCGTGCTCAGCCGCTGGAGGGGTGCGTGCTGCTGCTGGGGCTGCGGGATGGCCCGATCTGGAGGATCCGGCGCATCTGGCCCTGTCGCAACATCTGGGAGCCGGTCGTCGAGCGCGCTCAGCGGTTCGCGATCGATCCCCGCGAGCAACTGCTGGCCCAGCGCTGGGCTCGGGAGCGCGGCTGGCAGGTGCTGGGTTCGGCCCACAGCCATCCGGCCAGCCAGCCCGTGCCCTCGCGCATCGATCGTCTGCTGGCCTTCACTCCCACCCTGATGCTGATCCTGGGGCGCGCCGATCCCGTCAGGGCGATCGAGCCGATCGCGGTCGCGACAGCTGTTGGCGTGGTGCCGCCCAGGCAGGCTGCGTGGGCCTCCGGGGCTGAGTGGACACTGGCAGCCTGGTGGCTGGAGGCAGAAGCGCAGGCCCCGGGTCCCTGCCGGCCTCTGGCGTGGAGAATGGAGACTTGAGCCGTGGGCAGATGTTCTGCCGCGGCGGTGGTCCGCGTCTTCTCAAGCCATGCTTCCTCCCGACACCAGCGGTGTTCAGCTCAGCCCCGATGAGGTGGCCCGCTTCTCGCGCCATCTGATCCTGCCGGAGGTGGGCATGGAGGGGCAGAAACGCCTGAAGGCGGCCTCGGTGCTCTGTGTGGGCACCGGTGGCCTGGGATCGCCGCTGCTGCTCTATCTCGCCGCTGCCGGGGTCGGGCGCCTGGGCATCGTCGATTTCGATGTGGTGGACCACAGCAATTTGCAGCGCCAGGTGATCCACGGCACCAGCTGGGTCGGCAAACCCAAGATCGAATCGGCCAAGGCCCGCATCCTGGAGATCAATCCCCACTGCCAGGTGGATCTCTATGAAACGGCGCTGACCAGCGAGAACGCTCTGGAGATCATCGCCGGCTACGACCTGGTCTGCGACGGCACCGACAACTTCCCCACCCGCTATCTGGTCAATGACGCCTGTGTGCTGTTGGGCAAGCCCAATGTGTACGGCTCGATCTTCCGCTTTGAAGGTCAGGCCACGGTGTTCAACCTCGATGCCGAAAGCCCCAATTACCGCGATCTCTTCCCCGAGCCGCCACCGCCGGGCATGGTGCCCTCCTGCGCCGAAGGCGGGGTGGTGGGGGTGCTGCCCGGCATCATCGGTGTGATTCAGGCCACCGAGGCGCTGAAGATCATCACCGGCATCGGCACCACCTTGAGTGGTCGTCTGCTGCTGTTTGATGCCCTGCAGATGAAGTTCCGGGAGCTGAAGCTGCGGCCCAGTGCGGAGCGCCCCGTGATCGAGAAGCTGATTGATTATCAGGAGTTCTGTGGAGTCGGTGGCACCGCTCCCGGTCAGGAGGAGGCAGGCGCCGTGATCAGCATCAGCGTCAAGGAGTTGCAGGTGTTGCTGGCCGGAGATGTCAGCGGCCTGGTGCTGGTCGATGTCCGCAATCCGCCCGAGGCCCAGATCGCCACCATCCCCGGGGCCCTGCTGATCCCCCTGGATCGGATCGAGAGCGGTGAGGCGGTGGAGGAGGTGCGCCGGCTGGCCGAGGGCAAGACCCTCTACGTCCACTGCAAGATGGGCGGGCGCTCCGCCAAGGCCCTGATCGCCCTGGCGCGACATGGCATCGAGGGGGTGAATGTGGCCGGTGGCATCAACGCCTGGAGCCAGGAGGTCGATCCCTCCGTGCCCCTGTACTGAGCCGGTGACGCCCCCGATCGGCCTGCTGCAGCGGCCATCGTTGACTCGGGAGCGGCTGGGGAGGCTGGAGCGTCAGTTCCTGCCCCTGCTGATTACCGTCTTGGTGCCGATCATGCTGTTGCCGCAGACGGCGACGGGTCATCGCTCTGGTAACGCTCTCTTGGCCGGCTTGATCTCGGCCTTGATCGTGCAGTCGATCCGCACCGTGGGTCTGGCCGGTGCCAAGGTCGGTCTCGTCTGGCGTCGGCGGGTCTATTCCTGGTTCGGTTGGCTGGTGCTTGCCTCGCTGTGGATTCCGGTGCTGCGGGGCAGTTGGCAGCAGCCGGCGATCAAGGCCGCCGTGATGAGTGGCCTCTCGCTGTTCTTTCTGTTCACCTCGGTGGGGCTGATACGGATACTGGCCCGGGTGCCGCGGGTCAATGCCCAGGTGATGGCCGGGGCCGCTGCGGGCTATCTGCTGCTGGGGTTCACCGGCGGGGTGCTGGCCACCGCGACGGAGGTGTACAAACCTGGCAGCTTTCTGATGGGCCATCTGGTTCATCAGCAGCTGCTGCTGGATCGGCTCACCTATTACAGCTTCGTCACGATCGCCGGCCTGGGCTATGGCGATGTCGTGCCTGGCAATGCCATCGGCGAGCGCTTCGCGATTCTGCTGAGTGTGTCCAGTACTCTGTATGTTGCCCTGTTGGTGGGCCTGCTACTCGGGCGCTTCATCGCCTCCCAGGAGGTGCTGATTCTGGAGGAAGATAATATTTTAAAAGGTGTGAATTCGGCATCCAGCGGCGATGGTGATGATCAAACTCCAACGCCTCAGTAATCCACGCCCCGCTTGAGGTCCACGCCCCGCTCGGCGTAGTGCTTGTGGCACACCATCTCCGAGTGCACGCTGGCCAGGTCGAAGTAGGCGGGACGACTCTTGCAGCGACCGGTGATGATCACCTCCGTTTCGGCGGGTTTGCGCAGCAGGGTCTGCACGATCGGCTCCACCGGCAGCAACTCGAGATCGACCGTGGGGTTGAGTTCATCGAGGATCACGGTTTTGTACAGACCACTGGCGATCGCCGCCCGGGCGATCTCCCAGGCCCGCTCCGCCTCCACATAGTCAATCGGCTGCTGCTGTCCGCGCCAGACGATCGCATCACGGCCGGAGCGCAGGTGATCCACCAGGTGGGGATAGCTCTCGCGCAGGGCGGCGATGGCGGCATCTTCGGTGTAGCCGCTGCCGCCTTTGAGCCACTGCAGGATCAGCACCCGGTGGCTCTTGTCCTGGCTGATGCCGCGGCCGATCGCCTGCAGGGCCTTGCCCAGGGCACTGGTGGACTTGCCCTTGCCTTCGCCGGTGTAGATCTCGATGCCATCGAGGCCGGCGGCCTGGTCATGGCCGTCCCCATCGATGAGACGCCGGCGGTGGGCGCGCATCTCGGAGTGCAGATCGGCCAGCTGCACCAGCTGGGGCGGTGCGCCGCGACCGGTGCAGATCACCTCCATCCCCGCCGGTTTGGCCGAGAGTGTGCGCGCGACCTCGTCGGCAGCGAGCAGGCCCAGATCGAGCACCGGGTTGATCTCGTCGAGCACCACCACCGAATAGAGGTTGCTGGCGATCGCCCCCTTGGCGATATCCCAGCCCCGCTGGGCCTCCTGGCGATCGAAGCGGGTTGCCTCCTCGGCGGTGAAGAACTCGCCGCGACCGGTGCGCACCTGATCGATCAGATGGGGAAAGCCCTGTTGCAGGGCTTCAATGGCGCTGTCCTCGTCGTAGGAGCGGCCGGGCCCCTTGAGAAAGCGCAGCAGCAGCACCCGGGTGCGTTTCTGTTCGCAGATGCCCAGCCCGATGGTGCGCAGCACCACCCCCAGAGCCGCCTGGCTTTTGCCCTTGCCATCGCCGTCATAGACATGCAGCTGGCCGTGGTCGCGCTCCTCGCTGCCGGCGGCGGTACGGATGCCGATCCCCCGGCCGGTGCCCCGTTGTGGTGTCTGGGTGCTGCTTGAGCCTGCCATTGACGGGGTGTTCAGAACCTGATGCTACCCAGGTCGGGCGCTGGTTTTGCCAGGATCAGCCGATGCTGTTCACCCTGCTGGAGTCGCTCCCCCCTGAGCTCGAACGGGCCCTGGCGGCCCTGAGGGGCCAGTTGGCCACCTGGGACCAGGTGGTGGTGGCCTATTCCGGCGGGGTGGACAGCGCCCTGGTGGCCGCGCTGGCGGTGGAGGCCCTGCAGGAGCGAGCCCTGGCGATCACCGGTGTCTCCCCCGCTCTGGCACCCCATCTGCGCCAGGAAGCCCGCAGCCAGGCGGCTTGGCTGGGCTTGCGCCATCAGGAGCTGGCCACGGCGGAGCTGGACGATCCCACCTATGCCGCCAATCCCGAGGATCGCTGTTACGCCTGCAAGCGGGAA
>CALPMR020000035.1 GCA_943324725.2 Bordetella parapertussis
CAACGACCATCTGCGCGAGATGAACGTGCAGTTCATCGACGTCAAGGACGGCTGCAAGGATTTCTCCGAAGTCGGCACCGGCGATGTGGTGATCCTGCCGGCCTTCGGCGCCACGGTTCAGGAAATGCAGCTGCTCAATGAGCGGGGTTGCCACATCGTCGACACCACCTGCCCCTGGGTCTCCAAGGTGTGGAACACGGTGGAGAAGCACAAGAAACATGCCTTCACCTCGATCATTCACGGCAAGGTGAAACACGAGGAAACCCTGGCCACCAGCTCCTTTGCCGGCACCTACCTGGTGGTGCTCGACCTGGCTGAAGCCCAGATGGTGAGCGACTACATCCTCGCCGGCGCCGACAGCGAGGGTCAACGCACTGCGATGGAGCGGCAGGCCTTCATGGATCGCTTCCAGCACGCCTGTTCGCCCGGTTTCGATCCCGATCGCGATCTGATCCGCGTCGGTGTGGCCAACCAGACCACCATGCTCAAGAGCGAAACCGAGGACATCGGCCGTCTGTTCGAGCGCACGATGCTGCAGCGCTACGGCCCGGCCGGGCTCAATGACCACTTCCTGGCCTTCAACACCATCTGCGACGCCACCCAGGAACGGCAGGACGCCATGTTCGCCCTGGTGGATGAACATGAACCCCTGGATCTGATGGTGGTGATCGGCGGCTACAACTCCTCCAACACCACCCACCTGCAGGAGATCGCCATCTCCCGCGGCATCCACTCGTTCCACATCGACACCCCGGAGCGGATCGGCCCCGGCAACCGGATCGAGCACAAGCCCCTCGGTGGGGAGCTGGAAATCCTTGAGCCCTTCCTCCCCGCTGGCCCGATTCGGGTGGGCATCACCTCCGGAGCCTCCACCCCGGATCGGGTGGTGGAAGATGTGATCCGGCGCCTGGTGGAGCTCAGCGAGAGCTGAAGTGTGCCATTCGCGCTGTCACGATCGCGACGGTGCCTTCGGTGCGGGGCTTTACATTCCCTTGCGGTCGTCTGTCCAGGGCGCCCTGAACCGATGAACCACGATCTCCCCACTTTGCCCAATCCGGTTGTGCCATCCCCCCAGGGCACGTTCCCCGGATCGGCAGCCCTCCTCACCCCCTTCCCGCCGCGATCGTCCCGATTCCGAATTCCGCCGCAATCACCCGAACCTCCGGCACCAGCGTGACGGCCGATTCCCTCCCCCAGCTCAGCCATCTGCGCGCCAGCGATGATGCGCGGGTGCATCGCTATGCCAGTGCCTTTGCCGATCTCATGGAGATGCGGGCACCGGCCACGGTGGTGGCGGCCTACCTCGATTGTCATGAGGGCTGGTTCCGCCGCTGTGCGGCGCCGATGGCGGTCACTCCCCTGGGAGCCAACGGCTACGTGCTCACCCTCGGCCGCTTCGGCAACTTCGGCTTTGAAGTGGAGCCGACGATCGGCCTGGAGTTGCTGCCCCAGGACGAGGGCGTCTACCGGATCACCACCGAGCTGGTGCCCGATGCCGATCCGGCCTTGCAGGCCTTCTACGACGTCGATTTCAACGCCTCGCTGCGGCTCGATGAAAGCACCGGGCCGGAGGTGTCCCACGAGGAGGTGGATCGGATGATGCTGCACACCCTGGTGCGCTGGGAGCTGGAGCTCTCGGTGTGGATCCGACTGCCGAGCATGATCAATCTGCTGCCCGACAACCTGGTGCAGAGCAGCGGCGACCATCTGTTGCGCCAGATCGTGCGCCAGATTTCGCGGCGGCTCACCTGGAAGGTGCAGGAGGACTTCCACTCCAGCCACGGCATTCCCTGCCCGCCGCGGCGCCGGGCCCAGTTCTGAGCCTGAGCCATGCGGCGCTGGCGGGCGGATGCCCCCGCCGCGTCAGCGAAGGCGGCGGGGGGAAGAATGCACGGCCAGGCCCTGGCAGCCTCAGGCCGCCGGCGTCAGCAGCTTCTGCACGATCTGCATGCCGGTGAGCGCCTGCCAGAGGAACAGGGTGACCACGCTCATGTTCAGGCCCACATGGATCTTGCGGGCGATCAGGTTGCCGGCCTGCATCTGGGGCGAGAGGGCCGCGGCCACCGCCAGCAGGCTGGTCATGGCGATGCCCACCAGCAGATGGGGCCCGACGAACAACTTGCCGTTGTTGAGGTAGGTGACCGCCATGCCGCCGAAGGTGCCGAGCACCATCAGGGCCAGCACCAGGCTGGCGATCTGGTGATGGCGCTTGCCGAACTGCCCCTTGATCAGGTCCTTGCGCTGCTCGGGGGTGCCCGTCCGCGTCTTCTTGGCCTTGATGCCGAGCACCATCGAATAGAGCGACAGCCCCAGCACCGCCCACATCAACAGGGGATGCAGAAAGTTGAGGTTGAAGGCGAGCGCTTCGGGAATCTCAAAAGGCATGGAGAGGGCCGTACCGGACTGGAAGCGAAACTACAACTGGCCAGGGCTGGGCTGCCTGGCTCCCGGCAGAAGCTGGGCTTCGGAGCACCCCCTTGGGGATCGGAACCAACCCCGGCCGGCGCCACGACAGCTGTTTAGCGACAGCGGTGTGAATGGAGCCGCCCTGCGGCCGGAGGCCGGCCAGCCACGGCGTTCTTCAGTGCAGGAAATGGCGCCGGCCCGTCGCCAGCATCGCCAGGCCCAGCTCGTCGCAGGCCGTGATCGAATCCCCGTCGCGCATGCTGCCGCCGGGGTGAATCACCGCGGTGATGCCATGGCTCGCCGCCAGCCGCACGGTGTCGTCAAAGGGGAAGAAGCCATCGCTGGCCAGCACTGCGCCGCGGGCCCGCTCGCCGGCGGCGGCCAGGGCCAGCTGGGCCGAACCCACCCGGTTGGTCTGGCCGGCGCCGATGCCCAGGGTCTGACCGCCGGCCGCGACCGCGATGGCGTTGGAGCGCACGTGGCGCACCACCTGCCAGGCGAAGCGCAGATCGGCCAGCTCCTGCTCGCTGGGCTGGCGGCGACTGACCACCTGCCAGCTGCCTGGATCGATCGGCTGGTCATCGAGCTCCTGCACCAGCACGCCGCCGAGCACGCTGCGCAGCTGGCGCCGCTGGGCGCGGCCGATCGCCGCCGCTGGCAGCGCCAGCAGGCGCAGGTTGGTCTTGGCCGCCAGGCGCTGGCGGGCCTCGGCACTGAAGGCCGGCGCCACCACGCACTCCAGGAACAGGCCGGCCAGGTGCTCAGCTGCAGACCCATCCACCGCGCCATTGAGCGCCACGATGCCGCCGAAGGCCGACACCCGATCGGCGTCGAGAGCCCGCAGCACGGCTTCAGCCGTGGTGGCCGCGGTGGCCACGCCACAGGGATTGGTGTGCTTGATCACCACAGCGGCCGGCTGGGCCGCCGCCCCGGGCTGGCCGGCGGTTTCTGGGGCCTGGCCATAGCCGAATTCGCGCACGGTGGCGAGAGCCGCCTCGAGATCGATGAGGTTGTTGTAGCTGAGTTCCTTGCCCTGCAGCTGCTCGGCTCCGCCCCAGCCCGTCTCCGCCTCGCCGTACCAAGTGGCGCTCTGGTGGGGATTCTCGCCGTAGCGGAGGCTCTGGTGGGCCGGCAGCTCCAGGCGGAGCGGCGCCGCCGCTGCCACCGTTGCAGCGGCGGGCTCCGCTTCGATCCGGCCGGCCAGCCAGGCGGCGATCGCGGCGTCGTAGCTGGCGGTGTGGCGGAAGGCGGCCAGGGCCAGCTGGCGGCGCAGGGCCTCATTCACCAGCCCGGCGTCCAGGGCCGCCAGGAAATCGCCGTACTGGCCGGGATCGGTGAGCACCGCCACATCGGCGTGGTTCTTGGCGGCGGCGCGCACCATCGCCGGCCCACCGATGTCGATGGTTTCGACGGCGGTCTCCCAGCTCACCGCCGGGTCGGCGACGGCCTGGCGGAAGGGATAGAGGTTGACCACCACCACATCGATGGCATCGATCCCCTGGGCCGCCAGATCAGCCTGGTGGGCCGGATCGGAGCGGCGGGCCAGGATGCCGCCGTGGATGCGGGGATGGAGGGTCTTGACCCGGCCACCCAGGATCTCCGGAGCGCCGGTGTGATCCGCCACTTTGGTAACGGGCAACCCGGCAGCCGCCAGGGCTGCAGCGGTACCACCACTGGAGAGCAGCCGATAGCCATGGCGCAGCAGGCCCTCGGCCAGGGGCAGCAGATCGTGCTTGTCAGAAACGCTCAGGAGAGCCGTGGGGGCCATGACGGCAGCGGAGACGGTTCAGGGGCCAACCTACGCAGCAACAGCACAGGCGCCATGACCACCCCTTTCGTCCATGACACCCCCCGCGATGACGGCACGGCGATCCGGCTCGGACCGGAGCAGGCCAGCCGCCGGCTGGTGTTGCTGCATGGCTGGGGGGCCGACGCCGATGACCTGCTCGATCTGGCTCTGGAGTTGCTGCCCCAGAGCGGTCTGTCCCCTGCCGAGCAGGCGCAGATCAGCCTGGTGGCGCTGCGGGCACCCCTGCCCCACCCCGCCGGCAGCGGTCGCCAGTGGTACGACCTGCAGCAACCGGAATGGCCCCAGCTGCCGGCGGCCCGACTCCAGCTGCGGGCCCGTCTGATCGCGCTTGGGACCACGGTGCCGCTGCGCCAGACCGCCCTGCTGGGTTTCTCCCAGGGGGCGGCCATCGCCCTGGATGTGGCCACCGGCGATGCAGCTGAGCAGGAGACAGCTGGCCGTGGGCCAGGATCTGTCAGGACGGAGCTGGCTGGAGCCGACCAAGAGTTCGAGGGCTCAGCCCAGGCCGCTCTGCCGCTGGCTGCCCTGATTTCCTGCAGTGGCTACCCCCATCCCGACTGGAGACCGCAGCCCCTGAACAAGGAGCTGAACAGGGGGGCCACAACAAAGGTCCTGCTCACCCATGGCGAGCAGGACGCGGTGGTGCCCTTCGCGGCCAGTGAGGAATTGGAACGGCTGCTCAAAAGAGCCGGCTATCCGGTGCAACGGCTGGCTTTCAGCGGCGGCCACGGCATCGATCCGGGCCTGTTGGGCGCCATGGGCGCTTTCCTGGCGGCTGGCTGGCGGCAGGCGGCGGCCTGAACAGCAAGCTGCCGAATTCTGAGCTCTTCAGGATTCGGCAGCGGCAGCTGGCTTTCAGACGAAGGCGTACTCGTACTCCTCCATTTCCTCCCAGTCGTCGGCGGCCATCGATTCGAGGCCCTCGAATAGGACGTCTTCACCGATGCGATCGACGATCAGGCGCAGGGATGGGAACAGGAAGTGATTTTCCTCGGCGTACTGGGCACTGAACAGACCCTTTTCACCCCAGAAGAAGCGGTCGGTGGTGTGCTCGTTGCGGCGAACGTTCAGGATCGCCGGCGCCATCAGCTCGGTCTCGGCGATGTAGCGCCGGGCTGCGGTGACAGGCTTGTGGGCACCGGTTTCGAGATTGAAGGTGGGCACATGGGCGAGAACCCTTTGGCCGGCCAGACGACGGCGGCTGATCCGCTTGCGCTTCTTGGACATGGAACAACTCCCTGGGGAGGAGAGGAGAGAGGTGAGGTGGAGGAATGCGAGGGCTGGCGATCACGACGCCGGGACAGGAAGCCCCGGCGGCAACGAAAGTCGTGCCGAATCGACGGACCGAAGCCCGACCGACCCACGCCCATACGTTCTGTCGTCCTGCCACGGGTGAGCAGCAGATCGCTGACGGCGACACCGGGAACCGCTGACGCAGCACCGGCGCAGAAGAGGGGCGCATCTCCCTCTGCTGTAGCCTCGACCAAGGGTTTGTGCAACCTTTGTGCGGCCTTGACCATCTCGCCAGCGACTTGCCAGCCCGGGTGGACTGCGAAGTAGTGGTCGATACCAGGACCCTAAAGCTTTTTTTAGGAATTTCGACACATCCTCGCGACTTTTTCTCGAGGTCCCTGCCAGAAGCCGTTAGCACCCGACCATCCAGCCGCCCGTGATGCCAGTCTCCGAGCGGTTTCTCAGCCTGTTGGGTTTCCAGCTCAGCCAATTTGTCGATTGCGCCGATGTGCGCTCCCTGGTCGTCTATGTGACCCACCAGGCGGTTGAGGGTCAGCCCACCCTGATGCCGGTGGGCCAGTGGCCCGCCGATGGCCGCGCCCTGGCGGCGGTGGAAGGTGACAGTCGGTTGCGGGTGCCCGCGGAGGAGCGGCGCTGGCTGCCGTTGCGGGACCAGCAACTGTTGCTGGGAGCGCTGCAGGTGGAGACCAGCAGCGGCAGCTGGCCTGAGCCGCTGCGGCAACGCCTCCAGGCCGTGGCCCTCTGCCTCACCGAAGCCCTCAGCCTCGACCTGGAGCAGCGGCGGCTGCAGGCCCGCCTGGAACGCCAGGATGAGCAGCTGCGCCTGCTGGTGCATCAGCTGCGCAATCCACTCACGGCTCTGCGAACCTTCGGCCATCTGCTGCGCCGGCGCCTCGACCAGGACAGTGACAACCGCTCCCTGGTGGAAGGCCTGCTGGCGGAGGAGCGCCAGCTCAACCGTTACGTCGATGCGATCAGCGATCTGGCCGGCGGTGAGGTGCTGATCGGGCCGAGCAGCAGCCCCCAGCCCCTGCTGCTGCCCCCCATGCTCACTGGCCCCGGGGGCCAGCCCCTGGCGGAGCCGCTGGAACCCCTGCTGCAGCGCGCCGCGGCCACCGCGGCCCTGCAGGGCCGCCACTGGCAGCGGCCCGAGCTGCTGCCGGAGTGGCGCGGCGACAGCGGCGCCGTGGCGGAGATCCTCGCCAACCTGCTGGAGAACGCCTTCCGCTACAGCCCCGCCGGTAGCGCCGTCGGTCTGCACGTGGGCCTGGGCTCAGGCGGCGGGCCGATCCTCACGGTCTGGGATGGCGGCCCGGCCATTCCTGCCGAGGAGCGGGAGCTGATCTTCGAGCGGGGCCGCCGCGGCAGCAGCGGTGCCCAGCGCTCCGGTACCGGCCTGGGATTGGCCCTGGCCCGGGAGCTGGCCCGGGGCCTGGGCGGGGAATTGACACTGTTGATCCCCCCCTGCCTCAGCGACCCGAGCCTGCCCCAGCAGGGCAATGCCTTTCGGCTCAGCCTGCCGCCGGGGTTGCCGAGCGCAGCAGCACCAGCAGCAGGGCGCTGAGCAGCAGCGCCAGGGCCTCGGCCCACTCGACGCAGGCTCCATAGCTGTCGCCGCTGTGGCCGCCCAGGCGCCGGCCCAGCGCCAGGGGCACCAGCAGCGCCGGCACCAGACCGGCCAGCACCAGCGCCGGCCAGTGCCAGAACCACGACAGCGCCAGCAGCAGGGCCAGCAGCACCAGGCTGGGGCGCAGCTCGACCGCCAGCCCAGCCCAGTGGCGGCGATGGAAAGCGGCACTGCCCTGGGGCCGCAGATAGGGGAATCGGGCCATCGCCACCAGGGGCGCCCATCGCCCCCAGACGGCGGCCCAGACCAGCAGCGCCGGAGCCCTGGCGCCAAGCATCGCCAGGGCTCCGGCCCGCAGCAGCAGCAGCAGCGCCAGGGCCTGGGCTCCGCTGGCACCGACCCGGCTGTCCTCCATCGCCTCCAGCAGCCGATCGCCTGCGGCCAGGCCATCGGCGGTGTCCATCGCCCCGTCCATGTGCAGGCCCCCGGTGAGCAGCAGACCGGCCGCCAGAACCAGGGCCACCTGGGCGAGCAGCGGCGCCCGGCCCTGCAGCAGCCCCCAGATCAGGGCCTGCACGCCCCCCAGCACCAGGCCCACCCAGGGCGCAAAGCGGGCGATGCGCTCAAAGCGGGGCTGAATCCCCGGCCAGGCCGGCAGCACCGAATAAAAGATCCAGGCACCGGCCAGATCCCGCAGCCAGGTGGGGACACCGGCGGAGACAGGAGCGGGCGGGCGGTTCATGGCGAGGCCGAGCGGTGCAGCAGCGATAGGCGCAGGCCGGAGGGGAGGCTGCACCGACCCCATTCAGGCGCAGCACGCCTCCGGGTCACCGCGGCTCCCGCTGCAACAGTCCTGATCCCAGGACGGGCAGCGCCACAGCGGCTGCACTGCCGCACGGCGACATCAGCCAGACGCTGCAGGCGAGCCGCAACCACGCCCTGGCCGCTGAGAGCGCCCCGGCGGCACAACACGTACCGTCATCGGCAAGGGGAGCCCGAAGGCTGACCCGGTGTCACCCCCCACCCTTGATTCCGGAGGGCCCAGCGTGCCGACGAGTCCCTCTCCCCAGCTACCGGGGGATCTCGCTGTCCCGATGGTGGCGGAGCCTGACCCTGCCCCCTTCAGCTTTCAGATCACGGCCCGCTGCCCCCACAGCCGGGCGCGCTGCGGCTGTTTCCAGACCCCCCACGGCCCCGTGCACACGCCGCGGTTCATGCCGGTCGGCACGGCTGCCACGGTGAAGGGGGTGGCGATCCCCCAGCTGCTGGAAACCGGCGCCGAGATGGTGCTGGCCAACACCTATCACCTGCATCTGCAGCCGGGCGAAGCGGTGGTGGCCGAGGCCGGCGGGCTGCATCGCTTCATGGGCTGGCAGGGCCCCCTGCTCACCGATTCGGGCGGCTTCCAGGTGTTCAGCCTCGGGGCGATCAACCGCATCGACGACGACGGCGTTGTGTTTCGCTCCCCCCGCGACGGCGCCCGGATCACGCTCACCCCGGAGCGCTCGATGGCGATCCAGATGGCCCTGGGCGCCGATGTGGCCATGGCCTTTGATCAATGCCCGCCTTACCCGGCCAGCGAAAGCGAGGTGGCGATCGCCAGCCGCCGCACCCACGCCTGGCTGGAGCGCTGCCTGGCGGTGCATAACCGGCCGGATCAGGCCCTGTTCGGGATCGTGCAGGGGGGCTGCTTCCCCCAGCTGCGGCGCGAATCGGCCCGGGTGGTGGCGGCGCTGGACCTGCCGGGGATTGCCGTGGGCGGCGTCAGCGTGGGCGAACCGGTGGAGGAGATGCACCGCATCGTGCGCGAGCTGGGGCCCCTGCTGCCGGAGGCCAGACCCCACTACCTGATGGGGGTGGGCAGCCTGCGGGAGATGGCGATCGCCGTCGCCCAGGGTTTTGACCTCTTTGATTGCGTCCTGCCGACCAGGCTGGGTCGCCATGGCACGGCCCTGGTGGGGGGAGAGCGCTGGAACCTGCGCAACGCCCGCTTCCGCCACGATCACAGCCCCCTCGATGCTGGCTGCCCCTGTCTGGCCTGCCGGCTGCACAGCCGCGCCTATCTGCACCATCTGATTCGCAGCCAGGAGCTGCTCGGCCGCACCCTGCTGAGCCTGCACAACCTCACGACCCTGCTGCGCTTCACCACGGCCATGGGCCAGGCGATCGGCGAGGGTTGTTTTTCAGAGGGTTTCGCTCCCTGGGAGCCCGACTCCCCAGCCGCTCACACGTGGTAGCTTCCAGCATCTGCAGAGGTTTGGCAGCAGCCGCCACCGGCCAGCTCAGCCACCCCTTCGCAATCCCGGTGCTGCAGCCAAGGTGTTCGCGCCTTCTCTCTGCCCACCGAGACGTCCGCAACGACAAGAAGGTCTCCCACCTTCCAGGTCTTCCCTCCTTCGCCGCCTCCCACCCGATGGCTCTCTCCCTGCTGGCCGGTCTCTCCATCCCCGCCCTGGCCCAGCTGCCTGAGGCGTATCAGGCCTTTGGCCCCCTGGTGGACATCCTGCCGATCATCCCCCTGTTCTTCCTGCTGCTGGCCTTTGTCTGGCAGGCCTCGGTGGGTTTTCGCTGAACGCGGAGCGCCAGCGAAAGACTTGAATGCTGCTGACGCACGCTGCGTCATTCCCGGGCGATGGATGGCCCAGAGCCGCTCAGTGAGGTTGAGAATCTGCGGCGAATCATGTTGGCCCAGTCAGCGCCAACCCAGCGAGCTCATCCCCTCGACCCTGTTTCTTCAGCGCCGTTCCCGCAGCACCGCCCAGGCGAATTCCGGCAGGGCCAGCATCCGCCGCCAGCGCCGCGGTTCCTGAAGCAGGCGGTACAACCATTCGATCTGCAGGGCTCCCATCCAGGCGGGGGCCCTTTTCTTGACGCCGGCCCAGACATCGAAACTGCCGCCGACTCCCATCCACAGCCCCTGGCGGGCACCCGGCAGAGCGTGGATCCAGGTTTCCTGGCGCGGTACCCCCAGGGCCACCAACACCAGATCCGGCCGCGAGGCCAGCAGCTGGCGCTCCAGCTCCGGCCAGGATTCCGGCGCCTGAAAGCCATGGGCGCAGAACACCGGCTTGAGGGCGGGAAGCCTCTGGGCCAGCCGTTGGCGCAGCGCCTCCATCACCGCGGGGCTGGCGCCCACCAGCGCCACCCGCCAGCCCTGGGCGGCGGCGTGATCCAGCAGATTCCAGGCCAGCTCGATGCCGGGGCTGCGCCGCACCCGGAAGCCCTGGCGGGCCAGGGCCCAGACCACACCGGCCCCGTCGGCGATCACCAGCTGGGCGGCGGCGATGGCGGCTCCCAGGGCCGGGTCGGCCCGGGCGGCCATGGTCATCTCGGCATTGAGGGTGACGATCTGGCCGCCACCCCGCTGCTGCAGCGCCAGGGCCGCCTGCAGCACATCGGCGCAGACATCCACCGGTATGCCCAGCACCTGCGTGCGTACCGGATCGGTCACGATTGCTGCCATGGGAAGGGGGGACTGCGGGAGAGAATCTATGGGTTCGATTCCGTTCCTCCGGCATTCACCTGGCCCAGGGGCTCGCCGCTTGCAGTCTGGCTCCAAGCGGGCTCGGCCCGAAGCAGGCTTCCGCTCAACCCGGGCCCAGGCCTGAGTCAGGCCACGATCTGAATCAGGCTCGGCCTCTCCTGGGGCTCACCTGGAGCAGGGACCTGGGGAGCGGTGTCCGTTCCAATCTGCAGCAGGATGATGGTCAGTGGATCCAGCAGCAGCACCAGCCACCCCATCGCCCCGCCACCCATCGATTCAGCACTGAGCGACTCGGCAGCGAGCAATCCCGTGGCCAGTCATGCCGCCGCCGGCGATCCGGGCTCCGCTCCGCCGGTCCAGGATCCAGCCGCCGAGAGCGAGGCCTGGCAACTGCTGCGGCAACTCGATCGCCAGATCGAGGCGGTGGTGCTCAGCCGCCAGCATCCGATCACCGGCCTGCTGCCTGCCAGCACCGCCAACACCGTGCACGGCAACTACGGCGACGCCTGGGTGCGCGACTGCGTCTATTCGATCCAGTGCGTCTGGGGGCTGGCGATCGCCCATCGCCGCCTGCGCGGCCCCTGCCGGCGCTCCTTCGAGCTTGAGCAGCGGGTGCTGCAGCTGATGCGCGGGCTGCTGAGCGCCATGCTGCGCCAGGCCGCCAAGGTGGAGCGCTTCAAGAACAGCCTCGATCGCCTCGATGCGATCCACGCCAAGTTCGACACCAACAGCGGTGAGCCGGTGGTGGCGGACGACGGCTGGGGCCATCTGCAGCTCGACGCCACCGCCCTGTTTCTGCTGCAGCTGGCCCAGCTGACCCGCTCGGGCCTGGTGATCGTGCAGACCAGCCACGAGTGTGACTTCATCCAGAACCTGGCCTATTACGTGGCACGGGCCTACCGGGTGGCCGACTACGGCATCTGGGAGCGCGGCGACAAGGGCAACCACGGCCTGCCGGAACGCAATGCCAGCTCGATCGGCCTGGTCAAGGCAGCCCTGGAAGCGCTCGAAGGCCTCGATCTCTACGGCCCCCACGGCGACGGCAGCTGCTGCCTCACGATTCCCCACGACGCGATCGTGCGCCTGCGGCGGGCCCTGCGCAGCCTGCTGCCGCGGGAATCGGCCAGCAAGGAGGTGGACAGCGCCTGCCTTTCGGTGATCGGCTACCCGGCCTGGGCCGTGGAGGATCCCCAGCTGGTGGAGCGCACCCGCGAGAAAATCCGCCGCGAACTGGGCGGCAGCCATGGCTACAAGCGCTTCCGTCGCGACGGCCACCAGACCGTGGTCGAAGACATCACCCGCCTGCACTACGAGCGCGAGGAGCTGGCCCAGTTCGAGCAGATCGAATGCGAATGGCCCCTGTTCCTGGCCTATGAACTGATCACCGCCTGCTGCGAGGAACGCTGGCAGGAGGCCCGGCGCTGGCGGCAGCAACTGGTGGAGCTGAGTGTCGAGGTCGACGGCAACGCCCTGCTGCCGGAGCTCTACCTGGTGCCGGCCGAACACATCGCCGCCGAACGACTCCAGCCCGGCAGCCAGCCCCGGCTCGCCAATGACAACGTGCCCCTGCTCTGGACCCAGAGCCTCACCTGGCTGTCCGATCTGCTGCTGGGCGGTCTGATCACCCCGCAGGACCTGGATCCCTGCCAGCGGCGCCACAACGCCCCCCTGGGGGCCGCCCAGGTGCTGGTCGCCCTGGCTCCGGCCGATGCCGGCATCGCTGCCCAGCTGCAACAGGCCGGGCTGCCGGTCAGCGAACGCCACGGCAGTCCGCGGGTGGCCAGCTCACGGGAACTGAGCCAGCGCATGGCCACGGTGGGCTCCAACAGCCGCCTCGGGCTCAGCGGCCATCCGCGGGTGCGGATGGAAACCATGGCCACCGCCCGCCTCTACCGCCACGACGAGGAACTGATCGCCTACCTGCCGGCGGTGCTCGAAGACGACACCTACTACCTGGCTGACGATCCCCAGCAGCTCGTCGATGCGGTGGCCGGCGAACTGCGCCTGCTGCGGCGCAACTGGCGGGGGCCCGGCTCGCCATTGCTGCTGATTCCGATTGCTGCGGCCCCCTTCCAGCAGGATCCTGAGGCATTTCTGGAGCTGGGGCGGCAGCTGCAGAGCGGCGAACTGGAGGGCGTGCCGATTCAGCTGGCGCCGCTGGGCGAACTGGTCAGTCAGGCCAGCGTGGTCGAACTGCCCAGGCGGGCTGTGGCCGCCTGCCAGCTCTGGCCCACCACCCAGTCGCTGCTGCCCGCCAGCACCAGCCAGCACCAGCTCACCGCCCGCGAGGAGCAGGAGCTGGAAGAAACCACCGTGGCCGATCTGACCGAGCGGCTCTGGCACAGCTCCTCCCTGCCGGAACAGGCCGAGGTGCTCGAACTGCTGGGCCGCCGGCTCGGCCCCACCGCCCGGCTGCAGGGCCCGAGCGATGCGCCTGGGGTGACCCTGATGCTGCTGCTCGAGGAGGTGTACCGCCGCGGCCTGGCGGCAGCCGACTGGAGCGTGGTGCGCCGCGCCGCCGGGGCGATGGGGCTGGTGCATCCCCAGCTGGAGGATGCCCTGATCGACCTGCTGGTGCGCCAGAAGCAGGTGGTGGTGGGCCGCAACTACACCAATGACTCCCTGATCAGCGAGCCCAAGGGCAGCCGCACGATCGCCGCCATGATCCGTCGCTTCGGTGGTGAAGACGGCCGCGAGTGGATGCTGCAGCAGGAGCTGCTGCTGGCGCTTGATGGGCTGGTGCGTCTGGAACCGGATCTGCTCAGCGGCAGCCTCACCCTGCAGCTCGGCCAGTTGCTGCTGCTGCTCACCGGCGAACTGGCCGCCGAGGCCGATCTCAGCCCCAGTGACGCCTTCGAGGCCCTCTGCAGCCAGCCGCCCCACACGATCCGCCGGCGCCTGCGGGCCGTGCTGGCCGACGTCGAACATGCCCGGGCCGCCCTGCAGCGCAAGGAACAGCTGCACGTGCGTGGCCGGGTGCGCTGGGAGGCGCCCGATCCACTCGAAGACCTGCCCAAAGGCGGCTGCTGGCTGCAGCATCGCCTGCGGCTCGGGGCCCTGCAGCGGGTGCCGCGCAATTTCCATGCCGGCATCTGGGATCTGCTGCACCACTGTCGCGGCATCGTGATCGGCGACAAGCTGGAGCGGCGCAATCGCCTGGCCAGTGGCCCGCTGCTGAGCGAGAAGACCCCGGGCGAGCGCAACTTCGCCTCCCTGGTTGAGCAGTTGCTGGGCAAGATTGAAGCGGCCGAATATCGCCAGCTCTGCACTGAAAGCCTGCTCACCCTGATCGCCTTCGTGGCCGCCAATCCCCAGGTGCAGTTCGACGACGACCTGGCCCTCGATGTGGTGATCGGCCATGCCGTGCGCGTCGGCTGGCAACTCGGCCACCCGCAGGTGAGTGAGGCCGACTACGGCCTGCACAAGGGCGATGCCTGGGAGCGGTTCTACCGCTCCTCGCCGGCTCAGTGCCGCCGCTGGCAGCTGCAGGCCCTGCAGCAGCTCACGGAAAGTGCGGCCGCCAAATCCGCCTGAGTCAGATCGGCACGTCGAGGGCCATGCAGAGATTCGGTTGCTCGACGCACTGCTCGATCAGGTCGGCGAGCTGCAGCGCCCGGGAGGCCTGCAGCCCATCGACGGCAGGGATTTCGACGCCGCGCACACACTGCAGAAAGTGCTCGAGCTCGGCATAGAGGGGCTCGATCGAGGTGGTGCTCACCTCCTCAATGAAGCCGTCGTTGCGGTACACCAGTTCGCCGTGATCGGCACTCACCGAACCGGTGGAGCGGCGATGGATGCGCAGATTGTGCTTGAGGAAATCGGTTTCCATCAGGCTGTTGCGGCAATGGGTGTAGAGCCGCCGCACCTTGCGATGGGCCATCTTGCTGGCCGTGAGGCTCGCTACCACGCCATTGGCGAAGCCGAGAGTGGCATTGACGTAATCGATCGGCCCGTCGGAGCTTCGACCACCGGCGGCGGCCAGGCGCACCACCGGTGAGGCGGCCAGCTCCAGCACCAGGTCGATGTCGTGGATCATCAGATCCAGCACCACCGACACGTCGTTGGCCCGATCCGGGTTGGGGCTGTGGCGGCGGGCTTCCAGCACCACAATCTCCTCGCCGGCCACCACCTTGAGCAGCTCGCGGAAGGCCGGGTTGAAGCGCTCGATGTGACCCACCTGGAGCAGCTTGCTGGCCCGCTCGGCGGCCTGGATCAGCTCGGCGGCCTCCTCCTGGTTGGCCGCGATCGGCTTCTCGATCAGCACATGCAGGCCGGCCTGCAGGCAGGCCATGCCGACCCGATGGTGCAGCAGGGTGGGTACGGCGATGCAGACTGCCTCCACTTCGCCGAGCATGGCGGTGAAGTCCGGGAACCAGGCGCAGTTGAACTGCTCGACCGCCAGGCGACCGCGGGTTTCGTCGGGATCGGCCACCCCCACCAGTTCCGCATCCCGCAGCAGGCTCAGCACTCGAGCGTGGTGCCAGCCCATGTTGCCGATGCCGATGACCCCCACACGCACA
>CALPMR020000036.1 GCA_943324725.2 Bordetella parapertussis
AGGGGATAGCGCGCGGCCCAGTCCAGCCAGGGAGCATCGAACAGCAGGGAGGTGGGATAGAGGCCCTGCTCCGCCTCCTGCCAATCCAGCTCGATCAGACGTTCCATCGCCTGGCGCAGCTGATCGAGCAGCTCCGGCGGCAGCGGTTCGGTTTTCGGGGCACCATCCGGCGCCAGCAGCCCCATCAGGCGGGTGCTGGCTTCCTTGTGGGCCAGGCCGACAAGGCTCTTGCCTTGCTGCATGGTCCGGTAGGCCAGCTTGGTGAGCGTTTCGGGCACGGAAGCGGCATGGGGGGATCGGATGTCGCCATTCCAACAGGTTCAAACGCCAACCGAGGGCACCAGCAACAGGTCGCCCAGCAAGCCAGCAAAAAGCCCCGGCGTCAGCCGGGGCGGTGCAATCAGCAGGCAAGCTCCTGCAATCAAGCGTCGTAGTACATCACGAATTCATGGGGATGGGGCCGCTGGCGCAGCTGCTGCACTTCCTCGTATTTGAGGGCAATCCAGTTGTTGATGAAGTCCTCGCTGAACACACCACCGGCCAGCAGGTATTCCTTGTCGCTATCCAGGGCTTCAAGGGCACCATTGAGGGAGGCGGGAACCGTGGAGATTTTCGAGAGCTCCTCGGCCGAGAGCTCAAACAGGTCGACATCGGTGCCATCACCGGGATCGATCTGGTTCCGGATGCCATCGATACCGGCCATCAACATGGCGGAGAAGGCGATGTAGGGGTTGGCCAGAGCATCGCCGGAGCGGAACTCCAGGCGCTTGGCCTTGGGGTTGGGGCCGGTGAGCGGGATGCGCACCGCCGCTGAGCGGTTGCCCTGGGAGTACACCAGGTTCACCGGCGCCTCGAAACCGGGCACCAGGCGCTTGTAACTGTTGGTGGTCGGGTTGGTGAAGGCCAGGAAGCTGGGGGCGTGCTTGAGCAGCCCACCGATGTACCAGCGGGCGGTCTGGGAGAGATTGGCGTAGGTGCCTTCACCGAAGAACAGGGGCTGACCGCCTTTCCAGAGGCTCTGATGCACGTGCATGCCGCTGCCGTTATCAGCGAAGACAGGCTTGGGCATGAAGGTGGCCGTTTTGCCGTATTTTTTGGCGATATTGCGAACGACATATTTGTAGATCATCACGTTGTCAGCTGCGCTGATCAGTTCGGCGAACTTGATGCCGAGCTCATGCTGAGCTGTGGCCACTTCATGGTGTTGCTTTTCAATCGGTACACCAAGAGCAGCCATGGTCAGCAGCATCTCACTGCGGATGTCCTGCATGGTGTCATTGGGAGCTACAGGGAAATAGCCCTCTTTGAGCAATACTTTATAGGCGAGATTGCCGCCTTCCTCGACTCGGTCGGTGTTCCAGGCCGCCTCGATCGAATCGACACTGTAGAAACTGGAGCCGTTGCCGCTCTTGTAGCGGACATCATCAAAGATGAAGAATTCGGGTTCGGGGCCGAAGAAGGCGGTATCGGCCAGTCCGGTGGAGCCGAGAAACTCCAGCGCCTTCTGGGCCAGGGCGCGGGGGCAGCGGCCATAGGGCTTGCCGCTGCGCGGTTCCTGGATCGAGCAGATCAGACTCAGGGTCTTGTGGCTGTAAAAAGGGTCAATCCAGGCGGTGTTCGGATCGGGAACCATCGCCATGTCTGACTCATTGATCGCCTTCCAGCCGCGGATCGAGGAGCCGTCGAAGGCCACGCCTTCACTGAAGGAGGATTCATCAAGCAGGTCGTTGCACACCGTCAGGTGCTGCCACTTGCCATGGAGATCAACGAACTTCAGGTCGATCAGCTCGATGCCTTCGTCCTTGATCTGACGAAGAACGTCCTGGGCGGATTTGGCCATGGCACGGTGAGAAACTGGGATTTGCCGTCCCTGGGACGGCAGGCTGGAAGGTACGGAGCGATACCGATGCGGTTTTGTATCGGTTGCGACCAAATGGCCGGTTCGGCCCGAATCGCCGCCGCGGGACTGACGCTCAAAGGCTGCGTAACCGTTTCTGTCAACTTGCCCAGATCCACGCTGGGCAAAGGAATCTGACCGTTTGTGAGTGCTAGCTTCCGCTGCAGGTGCGTCGATTTCATCCGACCATGCGCGATGCCATCAGTGGCCTGATCGGCCGTTACGACCAGCTGGGCCGCTATTTCGATCGGGCGGCCATCGATCGTATCGATGCCTTTTATGCCCAGTCCACAATTCGGCTGGCGGCGGTGGAGCTGATCAACCGCGAAGCGGCCACGATCGTGCGGGAAGCGTCCCAGCGTCTCTGGCTGGAAGATCCGGAGCTGATCCTGGCCGGTGGCAACGCCTACACCACCCGTCGCCTGGCGGCCTGCCTGCGCGACATGGATTATTTCCTGCGCTATGCCAGCTACGCCCTGATTGCCGACGATCTGACGATCCTCGACGAACGGGTGCTCAACGGCCTCGATGACACCTACAAGAGTCTCGGCGTGCCCACCGGCCCGACGGTGCGCAGCATCTCCCTGCTGGGTGAAGTGCTCAGCGAGATGCTGGCCGAGGCGGGTGTGGCCGATGCCGCCGCCGTGGTGAGGGTGCCCTTCGACCACCTGGTGCGCGGGCTGGCCACCAGCAATGTGCGCGCCCGCTGAGCTCCAGAGCCGCCGTTGCGATCGCCGAGCAGCCCGGCGTGGTCCGAGCTGACGGGCTCGATCTGACCGGTTCAGTCCGGCAGATTCAGTCCAGCAGGTTCAGTCCGGCGGATTCAATCTGGCGGATTCAACCGGCTGTCTCTCAGAAGGATCCCCCTACCCATCGGCTGCTGACTCACTGGCGGCAGGGAACGGTTGTCGTGCCCTGACTGTGCTTGAGCCAGGCAGGACTGGCATTCGAGGACATCGGCTTGAGCCCAAGCCATCGCTGTCAACACCTTGCCCCGCAGCTGCCTTGACTGGGGTGGTGTGGTGGGTCCGCTTGCCTGTCTGGCTCGAAGCCGTCCCACTCCGGCAGTTGGTCCCGGTTTCCAGCGCTCCTGGCTGCGCAGCTCCCCCAGGGCTGGGGCCGTTGCATTCAGCCGCTGCGGGCAGCGATCGGGGGCCACCGTTCCCTAATCTCAGCCCACCCGTCCGCCGCCGCTCCGGTCTTGGTTCTTTCTGTGCAGCCTCCCATCAATTCCAGCCATCGGCTCCAGCTCGATCCGATCGCCACCCCTGAACGTCTGCTGCTCGGTCCTGGTCCCTCCAACGCCCATCCCAAGGTGCTCGAGGCCCTCGCCCGGCCCCCGATCGGCCATCTCGACCCCCTTTACATCGAGTTGATGGGCGAGGTGCAGGAGCTGCTGCGCTACGCCTGGCAAACCGACAATCGGCTGACGATCCCGATGAGCGGCACCGGTAGCGCCGCCATGGAGGCCACTCTGGCCAACACGATCGAGCCGGGCGACAAAGTGCTGGTGGCGGTGATGGGTTATTTCGGGCTGCGCCTGGTGGACATGGCCGGTCGCTATCGGGCCGATGTGGTCAGCATCGAGAAGCCCTGGGGTGAAGCCTTCAGCCTCGAGGAGCTGGAGCAGGCGCTGATCAGCCACAAGCCGGCCATCCTGGCGATGGTCCATGCCGAAACCTCCACGGGCGTGTGCCAGCCGATGGAGGGCATCGGTGCGCTCTGCCGCCAGCACGATTGCCTGCTGCTGCTCGATACCGTCACCTCGCTCGGGGCCGTGCCGCTACTGCTGGACGAATGGCAGGTTGATCTGGCCTACAGCTGCAGCCAGAAGGGACTCAGCTGCCCTCCAGGGCTTGGTCCATTCACGATGGGTCCGCGGGCTGAGGCCAAGCTGGCAGCCCGCAGCGACAAGGTGCCCAACTGGTATCTCGATGTCTCCCTGCTCAATCAGTACTGGGGCAGCGACCGGGTGTATCACCACACCGCCCCGGTGAACATGAACTTCGGCATGCGCGAAGCCCTGCGGCTGCTGGCTGAAGAAGGCCTGGACAACGCCTGGATTCGCCATCGCCGCAATGCCGAGCGCCTCTGGGCCGGTCTTGAGCGCCTCGGCCTCACACTTCACGTGCCGCTTGAGCTGCGCCTGCCCACCCTCACCACCGTGCGCATCCCCGAGGGTGTGGATGGCAAGGCGTTCAGCCGCCATCTGCTCGACACCCATGGCATCGAGGTCGGTGGGGGCCTCGGCGCCCTGGCGGGCAAGGTCTGGCGCATCGGCCTGATGGGTTACAACAGCACCCCGGAGAACGTCGATCGCCTGCTGAGCCTGTTGGAGGAGGAGCTGCCCGCTTTCCTGCCCAGCTCCCCGGCCATGGTGGCCGTCGGCTGAAGCTGTCGGCGGCGGCCATGGGGCTCCAGCTTGGGGCTCCACCTTGCGGGGGGGGCACCATCCGGTCGTTCACCCCTGGGCGCGGCGGCTGCGAAACCAGTCGCTGAGTTGCTGCCGGGCCTCCGGCCCCCGCACGCCCCCCCGGATCACCATGTGGTGGTGGGCACTGGGATCGGCGGCCAGGTTGAGGCAGCCGCCCAAGGCGCCCCGTTTGGTATCGACAGCGCCGAACACCACCCGCCCGACACGCGCCTGAATCAGGGCACCGGCGCACATCGGGCAGGGTTCGAGGGTGACCAGCAGGCTGCAATCGTTGAAGCGCCAGTCACCCCGCAGGGCCGCCGCCTGGCGCAACGCCACCAATTCGGCGTGACCGAGGGGATCCTGCTGGCGATGGCGGCGGTTGCTGCCCCAACCGAGACAATGGCCCTGACGATCGAGCATCACCGCCGCCACGGGGATCTCCCCCTGCTCCCCGACCCGCCCCGCCTGGCGCAGCAGGCGTTCCATCCAGAATTCATCCTGCAGGCGCTGCTCCATCGCTCCCTTGTAGCCCCAAGCGGCAGGGCACGGGGCAGAATGCCCCCCACAGTGACCGTCCCCGTTGGCCAGCGTGCCCTCCGTTCAGCGGCTTCCCCTGGCACCGGCTCTGGCTGGCACCGCCGAGCTCAGCGGCTTCGCCGCACCCACCGGGCTTGATCCGCAGCTGGAGCGCTTTCTGCATCAGGCTTCCAGCCTGCTCTGCCAGTGGCTTGGCCAGGCCGAATCGGGATCCCCCTTGCCGGCCCTGAGTGTGCTGCCGGCGGTGGAGCCGGAGTTCGAAGGCCTACCGGCCGAGCGCTTGCTGGCGGATCTGCAGCTGGTGATGGAGGGGGCCTTCAACCCCAACCATCCGGGCGCCCTCGCCCATCTCGATCCGCCGCCGCTGGCGGCCTCGATCGCCGCCGATCTGATCTGCGCCGGTCTGAACAACAACCTGCTGGCTGAAGAGCTCTCCCCCAGCCTCACCCGCCTGGAGCGCAGCCTGTGCTCCTGGCTGGCCCAGCAGTTCGGCCTGGGCGATCAGGCCGGTGGCGTGGCGGCCAGCGGCGGCTCCCTCAGCAACCTGATGGCTCTGGTCACGGCGCGCCGCAGTCGCGGCCTCGGCTGCCGCGGCGATGCAGTGGTGCTCTGCAGCGCCGATGCCCATGTCTCCTTGGACAAGGCGATGGCGGTGATGGGGCTTCCTGCCGAAGCGCTGCTCCGTCTGCCGGTGGATGCTCAGGGCCAGCTGGAGGCCGCCGCCCTGGCGGAGCGCCTCGACCAGCTCGCCGCGGCGGGCATCCCGGTGCTGGCGGTGGTGGCCACGGCCGGCACCACGGTGCGCGGGGCCATCGATCCCCTGGTGGCCATCGCCGCCCTCTGCCGCCGCCACGGCCACTGGTTGCACGTCGACGGGGCGATCGGCGCCGTGTTCGCGCTTGCCCCTGCGCAGCGTCAGCGGTTGCGGGGCCTGGACCTGGCCGATTCGATCACGGTCAATCCCCAGAAGCTGCTCGGCATCACCAAGACCTCCTCGCTGCTGTTGCTGGCCGACCCGGCCAAGCTGCAGGCGGCCTTCGCCACCGGTCTGCCCTACATGGAGCCCAGCTGGGGCGCCGGCCACGGCGGTGAATCCGGTCTGCAGGGCAGCCGGCCGGCCGAAATTCTCAAGCTCTGGCTGGGTCTGCGCCAACTGGGTCTGGTCGGCATCAACGCCCTGGTGGAGGGGGCGATTGAGCGGCGGCGCCAGCTTGTGTCCCTGCTGGCCGGCGACCCCCGCCTGGAGCTGCTGGGCGGCCCTTTGCACCTGCTGGCCTTCCGGCCCCGGGGCCTCGATCCCCAGGGCGCTGAAGCCTGGTCCAGCCGCACCCGTCAGGCCCTGCTGGCGGAGCAGCTGATGCTCTCGAGGCCCTGGTATCAGGGCCAGCACCATCTCAAGGCTGTGCTGGGCAATCCCCACACCCAGACCAACCATCTCGAGCGTCTGGCCCGCATCGTGCAGGAGAATCTGCCCCATGGTTGATCTCCCTGGCGATCAGAAGCAGCCGAGTCCGCAACCGCAACCTCCCGCTGCCAAGGCCAAGGCAGGCTCCCGCTGGCTGGCGATCGTCACCGGAGCGATCTCGATCCTGATCGGTGTGCTCTATCTGCTGCTGATCACGGTTCTCGATAGTCGCGGTCCCCTGCGTCCGCCTCCGCCTGAGGCCCTCGGCTACGTCCAGCTGGACGGGGCGGCAAGCGCACCTGGCGGCGCTGCAGCGGTTCCACCACCCGGTTGACGGCGGTTCTGAGGAAATTTCTGAGCACATCCTCGCGGCGATTGAGGTCGTATTCCCGTTGCAACACGGACTGCAGTCCGCCGTCGCCCCAGTCCTGGTCCTGCTGGAAATAGACCAGAAAGCTGCGCCCGGCCACCCGGGTCAGCCAGGCGGCACTCACTGCCTGAATCGCCCGGCTCACCACCAGGGCGGGCAGGCTGAGGCTCATGACGCTGTTGATCAGGGCCACGCCCCCCTTCACCAGGCCGAGGCCGGCCAGGGTGCGGCCGACCGAGAGGGCCAGATCCTGGGCTGAAGCACGGCTGAGGCTGACGCCATAGATCTTGCCGATTTCGATCACCATCTGGGCATTCACCGCCGCCGCCCCCAGCAGGTCGACCCCGGGCAGCGGCGTGAGGGCCACCACGCCGGCGCCGATCCAGACGTAGCGATCGACGATCGCTTCCCCGTCCCGGCGGCGCTGAGCGTCGAGCAGGGCCCGGCTCGTCTCCCCCAGTTGACGGCATTGCAACAGCAGGTTGTCGGCGATCAGCTCCTCGCCATCGGCCTGCAGCACGGCGGCCATGCGCCGCAACAGGGCCTCCACCTCCGGCTGGGGCTGGCGGGGCTTGCCGCCCGGCATCGGCACGCTCTGGGGGGAGGCACTGGCGGCGATCACATCCTCAGCGGCGATGCGGCCCGAACAGCGCCGGCGCAGCAGGGCCAGCAGCCGTTGCTCCTCCTGCTCACCGCGCAGATCGCATTTGTTGAGCACCAGCAGCAGCCGTTTGCCGAGGCTGGCCAGCACATCGAACACCTCCAGCTCGCTCGCCCGCAGATCGCCATCCACCACCAGCAGCAGCAGGTCGGCCTGAACCGCCTGACGGCGGGCGATTCGTTCGCGCTCCTGGCCGGCACTGCCCGCTTCCAGGATGCCGGGGGTGTCTTCGAGAATCACAGCCCGGGGCAGTTGCTTGAACCGCAGCCGGTAACGGGCCGATGCGGTGGTCGAGCCCATCGGCGCGCCCACCTCGCCCACCAGCTCCTTGAGCAGGGCCCGGATCAGGGACGTCTTGCCGGTGGAGCCGCTGCCGAACAGGGTGATCACCAGATCGCCCCGCTCCAGTTCCTGCTGCATCCGCTGGCGCTCCTGCTGCAGGGCCTGGCGCTCCACCTGATCGCGGATCCGTTCCAGGGTGCGATCGATCGAAGCCAGGTTGCGTTCGGCCGCCTCCCGTTTGCTGCTGGAGGGCTGGTGGGGCACCTGGGCTGCCCGGCCGCCAGGGCCCTTTCGGGCCATGGCCTGCCACCAGGGCCAGCCGAACTGGATCACCGCCAGCAGCAGCACCCCCAGCAGCAGCAGCAGCAAGGGCCCGATCAACCAACCCGGCAACCAGTAGCTCAGCTGCCAGATCAGCTGGTTCACCGCCTGCAGCACCAGGCCCGCCACCAGCAACAGCAGCAGGCCCAGGCCGATCCAGAGCCAGAGGCGACGGGGCAGCATCAGGGCGCCGGGCTGGAGGAGCGCACGATCTCAGCCCAGAGGGTGGCGGCCAGGGCGCTGCTGGCCTGGGTCGGGGCGTTGTTGTCATTGCCGAGCCAGATGCCCATCACCCAGTGCCGTTGGGGCAGGAAGCCGATGAACCAGAGATCGCGGCCGTCATTGGTGGTGCCGGTCTTGCCGCCGGCGCCACCACCGACGTAGGCCGCCCTGCCCGTGCCGCTGCTCACCACCGACTCGAGCAGGCTGCGCATCGTCTTGGCGCTGGCCGGGCTGGTGACCCGCCGGCCGGCGGCAGCGGTGCTGCGCAGCGCCGGTTGTGCTGCTGGGGTCGCCGCAGGCGCGCCTGGCCTGGCGGTGCTGTGGCAGTTGCCCTTGAGCGATCGGGGGCAGATCTCGGCATCGGTGAGACGGCGAATCGTGCTGGGGGCATGCCAGATGCCGTCAGCGGCGATGGCGCCATAGGCGGCGGTGAGCTCCAGCAGGGTGACTTCGCTCTGGCCCAGAGCCAGTCCAGGTACGGGGTTGAGCGGCGAGCTGATGCCCAGATCGCGGGCCTTCTGAACGACAGCCTCCAATCCCACCCTGCGGGCCATCCGCAAGGCGGCCGTGTTGCTGCTGATCGCCAGGGCCTGGCGCAGGCTGAGCTTGCCGCCACAGCCACTGCTGAACAGCTGCCCTCGCCATTCCAGCGGCCCGCAGTCCACCAGGTCGCTGGGTTTGCTGCCCCGTTCGAGCGCCAGCAGGTAGGGCACCAGCTTGAAGGTGCTGCCCGGTTGGCGCAGGGCCATGGTGGCTCGGTTGAACTGGCTCTGGCGATAGTCCCGGCCACCGGCGATGGCCAGGATGCCGCCGTTGCGGCTGTCGAGCACCACCACCGCGCCCTGGCTCACCCCCAGGGAGCGACTGGCATCGATGTGTTGGCGCAACAGGCGCTCGACCAGTTCCTGCAGGGAGGGATCGAGCTGGGTGTCGATCAGGAAATTGCCCTCGGCGGCCACGTCAACCCCCACCAGATTCTCGAGGTCGCGCCGCACCTGATCGGTGTAGAAGGGAGCGGCCCGGCGCGCTCTGGAGCGGCAGGCCTGCGGGGCCAGCTGGATCGGCTGGCGGCGGGCCGAGCGGGCCGTGTCCGCACTGATCCGACCGGAATCGGCCATCTTGGCGAGCACCTGGTTGCGGGCCGCCAGGGCCGCCTGGGGATCGAAGCAGGGGTCGTAGCCGTTGGGGGAAGGCAGCAGACCGACCAGCAGCGCCGCCTCATCCAGATCGAGCTGGGCGGCGGGTTTGCCGAACAGATGGCGGGAGGCATCTTCAAAACCCCAGCCGCTGCCGAGAAAGACCCGGTTCAGATAACTCAGCAGCAGCTCCTGTTTGCTGAAGCGCGCCTCCAGCTGCAGGGCCACCAGCAGCTCCCGCCATTTGCGAGCCAGGGTTTCCCCCTGGCCCACCTGCTCGGGATAGAGGCTGCGGGCCAGCTGCTGGGTCAAGGTGCTGCCCCCTTCCAGCACCCGGCCGCCCAGCAGGTTGGCGAGCAGGGCGCGGCCGGTGCCGATGGGATCGACCCCCGGATGCCACCAGAAGCGAGTGTCTTCACTGGCCAGCAGGGCATCGATCAGCACCCTGGGGTACTGCCCCAGTTGCCAGAGCTCGTGGTGCTGCTGGTCGTCCACCGAGGCGATCGGCCGGCTGTTCCGGTCGTAGAGCACCAGGGGGCCACGCACCGCGGCGAGGCCGCCGCGGATCGGGGTCTGCAGCAACGAGAGCAGCAACAGCAGCAGGCCAGCCCCGAAGCTCCCGGCCAGCAGCAGAGCGCCCGCCCGAGCCCCAGCCAGCCAGGCAGAGCCGGCCGGCCGGCTGAAGCGGATCTCGGGCAGATCCGTCAGCTGGCTGGGGCCGAAGCGCACCCGGTCGCCATCCCGCAACAACAACTCCCGGATGCGTCGACCACGCCACCAGAGACCGTTGGTGGAGGCCTGATCCAGCAGCAGCCAGTGGTCGCCGCGCTGCTCCAGCAGCGCATGGCGGCGACTGATGGCGACGTGGTCGATGACGATCTCGGCGCTGCCCTCGCGCCCGAGCCGGTAACACCCCCCCAGCAGGGTCTGGCGTTGGCTCGGCTGGCCGGGGAGCTGGATCTCCAGCTGGGCTTCAGCCATCGAGGTGCCTGCCGCTGCGCAGCCAGTCGATGGCGAAGCAGGCCACCGCCAGGTTGATGGCCACATCGGCGATGTTGAAGATCGGGAAACGGATCGGCACGAACTCGAGGAAATCCACCACGGAGCCAAGCCGCCAGCGATCGAGGCCGTTGCCCAGGGCCCCCGCCAGCAGGAAGGCCACCGCCAGCGCCAGCCAGAGCCGCGGCGGCGGTTTCCACAGCAGCCAGGCGGCGGCCAGCAGTGTCACCAGGGCGCTGATCAGCCCGAGCCCGGCGCTGTTGCCGCTCAGCAGGCTGAAGGCGGCCCCCGTGTTGCTGACCCGCTGCAACTGCAGCAGCCCCGGTAGCCAGGGCATGGTCTGGCCAGGGGCGAGCTGGCTGAGGGCCAAGCTTTTGCTGATCTGGTCGAGCGCCACGACCGCTGCGGCCAGGAGCCAGGCAACCAGGCGCCAATCCTTGATCGGGCGCCCGTCCGGTTGCCGTCTCATGACTCGATCAGCAGAATCCGCCGCAGCAGCCAGGCGAGCACCGCCACGGCGCAGCACAACAGCAACTGGGGGAGCAGGGCGATGGTATAGCCGATCGCCAGCGGCAGCACGCCATCGCCCCAGCGACCCATCACGGCGCCGACCAGCAGATTGGTGAGTCCGCACAGCTGAATCACGAGCAGCCCGAGACCAGCCACCACCGCCAGGCTGAGCGGATCACCCATCTCGGGCTGGCGCGCCAGGCGGCCGCTCACCCAGGCGGCAGGCACGAAACCGGCCAGATAGCCAAAGCCTGGATCCAGCAGATAACCGACGCCGCCGCCCTCATGGAAGACCGGCAGCTGGAACAGGCCCACACTCAGGTAGGCGACGGCCGCCAGCAGGGCGCTGCGGGGGCCTGCCACCAGAGCGGTGAGCAGCAGGGCCGGCACCTGCAGGGTGATGCCCAGGGGTCTGAGACTCCATCCCGCGGCTTCGTGGATGGGGAAGGCCGTCGGTACCAGGCCTCCCACCACGATCAGCAGCAAACCGGCGATGGCGCCGCTCCAGGTGGCTAGGGCTCGCAACGAATTGATCTCAGGCGCTCGTCCATCCTGCTGCAGCTAGGTTCAGCTGAGAAGGGGGGCAGGTGCCTTGGCCAGTGTCGGTATGCCCAGCGACAGCAACGAGCCCAACCTCCCTGAGCCTGCCGGCTCCTCTCCACCGGCAGAAGGCGAAGTGACAGCGGAGGGTGCCCTGGCGGCATCAACGCCAGCCGCCCCAACGTTTGAGCTTGGCGATCGAGTGGTTCTGGCGGCTCAGCTCACCTATCTCAAAAGTGCCGATCCGATGCCGATGCTGCGGCCACCGGATCTGGTGGATGGCGGCGAACAGGGCCAGGTGGTGGAGATCCGGGCGATGGGACAACTGGCAGTCCGGTTTCGCCGCGGCACCTTTCTGATCGCGGCCCGGGATCTGCGCCCCAGCGGCGCCGATCTCTAGGGCTGTCGGCCGAGTGGGTGGGCCTGCCAGGCCTTGGTGGCGGCTGACAGGGCCGCCGCCGGACCCACCAGGCTGAGCGACGGCTGGGCAAGCCAGGTGGCGGCGGCCTGGCGGATGGCTTCGGCGCTGAGTTGCTCCGCCTGCTGCAGGCAGCACTCGACGTGATCAATCGGCAGACCATGGCTGAGCACCAGGGCCAGCCGTTCGGCCAGCTGGGAGCAGGTCTGCCGGCCCATCGCATCCTGGCCGCGGTATTTGGCCAGGGCCAGGGCCAGCTCGGCCTCCTGCAGGGGTTGCTGGGCAACCCGCTGCCATTCCTGCAACAGGCAGTCGGTGGCTTCCTCGGCCCGATCGGCTGAAGTCGAGAGATGCATCACGAAGGGCGCTGGGCCGCAGCGGGCCGGCAGGTGCACGCCGACGTCGTAGGCCAGGCCCCGTTCTTCGCGCATGGTCACGAACAGGCGCGAGGACATCCCCAGGCCCAGATGGGCGTGCAGCAGCCGCAAGGCCACCGCATCGGCATGGCCGAGCGGCACCGTCGGGCAGCCCAGCATCAGCACCAGTTGCTCGGTGTCCTGCTCCAGCACGGCCAGTGCCGGTGCCGGGGTGGCGCGGGGCAAGGTCGGCGCCGCTGCCGTTCGGCTCGGCAGGGCCGTCGGCCAGGGTTGCCCCGCCAGGCCCTGCTCCAGCAGTTCGCTCAGATCGTCAGGGATCTCACCGCTGAGCACCAGCACGGCGCCGGCCTTGCCCAGTTGGGACACCAGGGGCTCCAGGTCACTGCCCGTGAGCGATTCCAGGTCGGCTTCAACTCCCAGGGGGTCGTGACCGTAGGGGCCATGGCCGTAAAGGCTGTGGCGCAACTGGTCATGGGCCAGCTGGAAGGGGTCTTCCCGCTGGCGCTGCAGCGTCTGCAGATTCAGCTGGCGCTCCAGGTCCAGCTGGTCCGCTCGGAGTTGCGGTTGCCGCACCATCGACAGCAGCAAGGGCAGCAGGCTGGCGGCATCGGCGGCGGCGCACTTGAGCCCGATCACCAGGGCATCCTCCAGGGCCTCGGCCCGCAGGCCCGCCCCGGCCCCTTCGACCAGATCGGCCAGGGCCTCGGCATCGAGATCACCGCAGCCCCGGGTCATCAGACCGGCCAGCAGCTGATGGGCACCGCAGCCGCCCTTCGGATCGGCGCTGCTGCCACCGCGAATCGCCAGGCGGGCCGAGAGGATGGCCGGCCCCCGACGCCGCAGCAGCTTCACCGGCAGTCCTCCCGAGAGGCTGAGGGATTCGGTCTGGGGTGTGTGTTGGCTGGAGCTCATGCCGGCACCGCCTCGAGGATGTAGGCCTGGTCAGGATCGAGCCGCATCAGGGCCTGGTCCCGCAGCCGCGTCGGGGACCAGCGCTGCAGCAGCTCCAGCGGTTGCTGCAGGGATTGGCGCCGACCCCAGAGGGAACTGTTGCCGATCAGGCCGGCCACACTTCCGGCGGACTCGAGGCCGAAACGATAAGCGTTGGCGACCAGCCGCTGGGCCCTCTGCCATTCGGCCTCGCCGATCTCCTCGGCCATCAATTCCGTCCACACCTGGCTGATCGCCTGGCGCACCTCCGGTAACTCCTCCGGTTCGCAGACGGCTTCCAGCAGGGCCAGGCTGCCGCACTCCATCGCATGCAGATCGAGATCGATGCTCTCGACGATGCGCAGTTGTTCGCGCAGCCGTTCCACCAGCCGGCTGCGCCGACCCTCCGCCAGCACCGTGGTGGCCAGATCGGCCCCCATCACACCTTCGAGATCGTCAGCGGCGGGCTGCCACCAGGCCATCAGCAGCCGGGCCGCTTCCAGGCGCGGTAACACCAGGCGCTCTTCCCCCTGGCACAACTGCAGCTGGGCCGCTGGCGACGCCGCTGGCGACGGTGCCAGCTCCGCCAGGGGACCCGAGGTGATGCGGCGGGCCAGCTCCCCATCCTCGACAGCACCGCTGAGGGCCAGCACGCAGCGACCACCGCCATAGAGACGCTGATGGAAGGCGGCCATCGCCTCCGGGTCATGGGAGAGCAGAGCCTGGCGCTGGCCGAGGATCGGCTGGCCATAGGGATGGCCCGGGCAAGCCCGGGACAGCAGCCGCTGCAGGGCCACCTCCTCAGGCTGGTCCTCACTCTGGGCCAGTTCCTCCAGCACCACCTGGCGCTCCATGGCGAAGGCCTCGGCTTCAAGCCGGGGGTGGAGCACCAGGTCGAGGAGCAGATCGAGGGCTTCCGGTGCCGCCTGCGGTGGGATCAGCACGTGGTAGTGCACGTCGTCAAAGCCGGTGGCGGCATTGCTGTTGCCGCCGAGGGCCTCGACGCGCCGGTCGAACTCACCGGCCGCCAGGCTCTGGCTGCCCTTGAACACCATGTGCTCGAGGAAGTGGGCCAGGCCGCTCTCGCCGGGGCGCTCCCAGGCACTGCCGGCCCGGCACCAGAAATCGAGACAGACCAGCGGGGCGTCCGCCAGGGGCAGGCTCACCAGTTCGGCACCGTTGGGGAGCTGGTGGCGATCGGGTTCACCCAGGCCAGGCAGCAACGGCCCGCAACAAGCTTCAGGAAGACTCACAGATGCATGGCAGGATCGACATTCTGCTGGCTGCAGGGCCGCGATGACCCTTTCCACCCCCGCGAGTCCCTCCCGCTTCGGCGGCATCCACCCCTTGGTCGATGCCCTGGCCGAGCGCATCCGCCAGTGCCGGCGGCAGCTTCCCGAGCTGGCCACCCTCGAGATCGACGCCGATCTTGAGGCGATCAGCGGCAGCCTCGACGGCGAGGAGTTGTTCATTCTCAACGAGGTGCACCGCTGCCGCGGCCTGCGCAAGCTCCACCTCGAAACCGCCCGGCTCGGCAAGGGGCTGCAGATTCTGCACTGCGTGTTTTTCCCTGATCCCCGCTACGACCTGCCGATCTTCGGCGCCGACATCGTCGCCGGGCCGGCTGGGGTGTCAGCCGCCATCGCCGACCTCTCGCCGGTGACCGCTGCGCTGCCCCAGGGCATCCTCGAGGCTCTCGCTCAGCAGCGCCGCCCCACGTTTGCCCAGCCGCGGGAACTGCCGGCCTGGGGCTCGATCTTTTCGCCCCACGTGCTGTTCGTGCGGCCCGCTGGCCATGAGGAGGAGCAGTTGTTCATCGAGGCGGTGGTGACGATGTTGCAGGTGCTGGCAGCGGCGGTCCTGGCAGGTGCACCTCAGCCGATCGACGATCCCGCTACGGTGCAGCGCTGGCAAGGACAGCTGAGCTATTGCAGGCAGCAGAAACAGAACG
>CALPMR020000037.1 GCA_943324725.2 Bordetella parapertussis
CCTGCACCGCCCTTTGCAGAGCTGCAGTGTCGTGGAGTTCCAGGCGTTCCACCCGGGCACCCTCGAGGCCCTCCGGTGCGATCGAGCTGGGCCGCAGGATCGCCGTCACCTCCAGGCCCCGGCCGATGGCCTCCTGGACCACGCGCCAGCCTGTTTTCCCGGAGGCACCCGTCACGGCGATACGCATGGTGGGGCTGAGACGCTGAACCGCGAACTGTATGCACGGCGCCCCGTCAGCGCGCAGCCCGGCAACCCCGAGCACGGCGCCGCGGACTCGGATGTATAGAATGAGAACCATTCCCATTGGCGGTCTGGTGGCCTCTGGTGCTCTGGTGCTGTCCCGTGTGGCTGTTGTTGCCGTGATCCCTCTGTCTGAGCGGGCTGGTCCAGGGCGGGCCCGCGGCCAGCTCCGGTTGCGGCGGCCCCGGGGGCTGGTCCTGTCCTTGCTGGCCGCGCTGTCGCTGTTCGGTTGCGCCGCCAGTCCCCGCCCATCTGTGCCTCGCTCCGCTCAGCAGCCCCTGCAGGTGATGGCCAGCGTCTTGCCGGTCACCCTGTTCACCCGGGCCGTGGCCTCCGGCTGTGCCCAGGTGGAGAGCCTGGTGCCGGTCAATCTCAGCCCCCATGACTGGCAGGCCACACCGGCCGATCTGGCCCGGCTCAGCCAGGCCGATGTGCTGGTGATCAATGGCCTGGGACTCGAGAGCCAGCTCGACAAGTTGGTGGAAGCCTCGGGCAACACCCGACTGCGGCGGATCGACACGAGTCGCGGTGTCGCCCCCATCACCGAGCCCTCCCAGGCCGCTCATGCCGACCACGCCAGCGATCACGGCCCCCTCAATCCCCACATCTGGCTCGATCCCCGCCGGGCGGCCCAGCAGGTGGCCACGATCCGCGATGGTCTGGTAGCGGCCGATCCGGCCTGCCGCTCCCGCTACCAGGCCAATGCCGCCGCCTTCCTGACGGAGCTCGATCGGCTCGATCGGGATCTGGCTCGCCAGTTCGCGCCCCACACGGGTCAGCTGCTGTTGGCGTTCCATGCCATCGGCCCCTATTTTGCCCAGCGCTACCAGCTCCGGAGCGAGGCCCTGGTCGAGGATCCGGAGCAGAGTCCGTCGGCAGCTGATCTGGAGCGCTTCAGCCGGCTGGCCAGAGCGAGCGGCGTCCGTGCCTTGGTGGCCGAAACCCAGATGTCCAACAAGGCCTTCGTGGCCCTGGCCCATGACCTGGGATTGCCCCTGGTGAGCCTCGATCCGCTCGAGATCGCCCCGGCCGATCCCAGCCTGGCAGCGGCCTACTACCTGAGCACCATGCGCCGCAACGGCCAGCAGTTGCTGCAGGCCCTCGGACCTTGATGGCGTCCCGGGCTGACAGCGGGCGATCCCTCGGTAGGGTGAAACCATGGCGGAAATGATTCTCGAAGTCAGCCATCTCACCGTCTGCCGTGCGGGCAGCACGGTGGTGGACGACGTCAGTTTCAATCTCGAAGCCGAATCGGACACGGCTCTGGTGGGCCCCAACGGGGCCGGCAAGAGCACCCTGGTGCAGGCGATTCTCGGGGTGTTGCCCCGCCGCAGCGGCCAGGTGAGGGTGCTGGGCCACGCCCTCGGAGCCCGGGGGCAGCTGCCGGCAGCCGTGCGCGACCAGGTGGCCTATCTGCCCCAGAGCATCGCCCTGCGGGGTCGCTTTCCGCTCACGGTGGCCGAGTTCGTGGGCCTCGGCTGGGAGCGGGCCGGCCTGGCACTGCCCTGGCGCGGCGGCCTGGCTCGCCGGGCCGCCGTGGCGCTCGCCCTGGCCAAGGTCGGCGGCGAGGCGCTGGCGGATCAGCTGGTCAGCGATCTTTCCACCGGCCAGCTCAAGCGCGTCCTGCTGGCTTTTTGTGTCGTGCGGCCGCGGCGGCTCCTGGTGCTCGATGAAGCCCAGGCGGGTCTTGATGCCCAGGCGGCCGAACAGTTCCACGGCCTGCTGTTCGATCTGCGCCGCAGCGAGGGCTGGACGATCCTGCAGGTCTCCCACGACCTGGACATGGTGCGCCGCACCTGCAGCGGCGTGCTCTGCATCAACCGCAGCCTGCGCTGCTCCGGTACGCCCGATCACGCCCTCAGCCCTGCCCAGCTCGAGCATCTCTATGGCCGCGGCTGGGTGTCCTATCACCACCATCATCCGGGCGCCAGCAGGAGCTGATGCTGGATTCAGGTCTCGATCCAGCCCATCTGGCCCAGCTGCTCAGCCTGCCGTTCATGCAGCGGGCCCTGGTGGCCGGCCTGCTCACGGGGTTGCTGGGCGGGGTGCTCGGCAGTGTGGCCGTGCTGCGCCAGCTCTCCTTTTTCAGTGATGCCCTGGGCCACTCCGCCCTGCTGGGCATCAGTCTGGGCATCCTGTCGGGGCTCAACCCCACCCTGGTGCTGATCCCGTTTGCGGTGTTGTTTGCCCTGGGGGTCAACCAGCTGGCCGGCCGCAGCCAGTTGCCCACCGACGCCCTGCTCAACATCGTCTATTCCTCGTCGCTGGCCCTGGCCGTGCTGCTGCTCAGCCGGGTCCGCAGCTACAAGGGCGGCATTCAGCAATTGCTCTTCGGCGACATTCTCGGTGTCTCCTGGCTGGATCTCGGCGTGATCCTGCTGCTGTTGCTCGCCGCCGGCGGCTATCTGCTGCTGACGCGCCGCAGCCAGATCCTGCTCACCATCGACGAACCCCTGGCGATCTCCCGCGGCGTGGCGGCCGGCTGGCATCGGATGGTGTTCATCGTCGTGCTGGCGGTGGTGGTGGCGATCTCGATCAAGGCGGTCGGGGTGCTGCTGATCAGCGCCTTCGTGGTCATCCCCGCCTGCGCCTCCCGGTTGGTCAGCCGCAGTTTCGGCACCTATGTGCTGGTGGCGGCCCTGCTCGGGGCGGGCTGTGCGGTGGTGGGGCTGCTGGCCTCCGGGCTCTTTGATCTGCCCTCAGGGCCCAGTGTGGTGGTGGTGCAACTGCTTGGGTTTCTGCTGGCCTTGCTGCTGGCTCCACTCAGCCGCTTGGCTCGCCCCTGAGGCGGCGAGATCAGGGCGCGGTTGCGGCGCCGGCTCCGGGGGCGGGACCGAAGCGGGTCGGCTGGCCGTAGAGCCATCGCAGCGTGGCCACATCTCTGCGGCTCAGCTCCAGGACGGGGGCCGCTCCAGGGATGGCGGCCATGGCGTCCTCGGAGCGCTCGCTGTGTCCCCAGAGCCCGAAGGCATGGCCGAGCTCGTGCAGGGCCGTGGCCTCGATCGCCAGGGGGCGCTGGTCCGGGCTGATCAGCACCTCCACACTCGGTTCGGGCCGGGCCAGTCCGGAGCGGCTCACCTGCAGCAGCTGCAGGCTGGAGCGCCCATGGCTGGCCCGCAGCCGACCGTCAGCGCCCTGTTGCCGCGGCGGCCTCAGCCGCCGGATGCGGATCTGGGCGGCGGTGGGATCAGCCACCAGGTCGATCGGCAGAATCGCCTGCCAGTGCTGCAGCGCCTGGCGGCTGGCCTGCCACCAGCGCTGCTCCCAGACGGCGGCGGGACCCGCCGAGCGCACGGGCTCAAGCCAGACGCACCAGCGATCCAGCCGCGGCCAGCCGAGGGCGGTGCTGGCCAACTGCTGGCGGTAGTCGTCGCCGTTGAACGTGGCCCCGCTCAGCTCCGGAGGGCGGCGCAGCAGCATCGCGTCGGGAAGGGGGATGGGCCGGCTGCTGCTGGCCGCCTCACAGGCTGGGCTGGTGAGGCCCGGCCCAGGGCTGGCCTGGGATCTGGCCCCATCCGCCGGCCGCTGTTCGATTGCCGGTTCTGCTGAACTGACCAGACGGTTGAAGGCAGCAGGCGGTTGGGTCACAGCGGCCGGCAGCAGGAGCAGGGCCGCCACCAGGCCATGAAGGTTGGCTGGCCCCTGGCCTGAGCAAGCCAGGAGCCTCAGCCTGGAGCGAACCATCAGCTGGGCAGGCCCACACCCCGGGCCATCAGCGTGGCGAGCAAGGGGATGGCGGCGAAGCCCACCAGCTCAATGTTGAGAATCCAGCGCAGGCGATTGGCCAGGGCCTCGCTCACCTGGGGCAGCTCGCCTTTGCGCAGCGGGATGGCCCAGAGGATGTAGGTGACCGTGGGGTACAGGGAGAGGGCGCCCACGGCCAGGTAAGTGCCCACCTTCCACCAGAACAGGGGATTTTCGGTGTAGAAGCTGGTTCCCTGGCCGAAATGCAGCACCCGGGCGATGCCGCTGAGCAGCAGGGTCAGAGCGGCGATCCCGTAGACCACATCGGTGATCACCATCAAGGTGGCGTCCTTGCGGTCGGGGTTCGGCCGGATCAGGCGGCGTTCCAGCACCAGGGCGCCGAAGCAGACCATGAAACTGAGGTAGTGGGCGTAGGCGACGCCGGCGCTGGGCAGGATGCCTGAGGGGATGGCGGCGTTCAGGGCGGCAAGGCCGACCATGGGGACTATGGGCAGGGGCCGTCAAGGTAGCGGTCCGGCTCCATCGTTCGAGCTGGGCGGCCGTTGCGACGGTTGGCTGATCGGCATTCGCGAACCAAAAAAGCAGTGACTCACCCAAACCAGGACGCTCTGGCGTTGTGCAGAGGGCAAATCAGGAAGGAAAGCGAAGTCTGAAACCTTTCCGTGGGTTCAAGTGATGGCGGAAATCAACCCTAGGTTCAATCAACAGTGATGCGGCCGATCCATGGCAAGTTCCCTGAGTGCCTTTCTCGGCGAAATTGGTCGGCATCAATTATTGACACCCGAACAGGAACTCACCCTCGGCCGCAAAGTCCAGGCGATGGTGGCTCTGCAGGAACGCTGCAGCCTGGCCGGTGGCCTGGGAGAAGCCTGCTCCTACGACGAACTCGAGCGCCGCACGCTGCGCCACGGCGAGCGGGCCAAGCAACAGATGATCACCGCCAATCTGCGACTGGTTGTGAATCTTGCCAAGCGGTATCAGGGCAAGGGCCTCGATCTGCTCGATCTGATTCAGGAAGGCACGATTGGCCTGAACCGCGCCGTCGAAAAATTCGATCCAACCCGCGGCCATCGTTTCAGTACTTATGCCTATTGGTGGATTCGTCAGGGTCTCAATCGCGCCCTGTCCACCCAGAGCCGCACGATTCGGATTCCCGTCAACGTCAACGAGAAGCTCACCCGTCTGCGGGCCGCCAAGGCCCGTCATCTGCAGGCCCACGGCCAGTCTCCCAATTCCGCCGATCTCGCCAAGGCCCTGGCCCTGCCGCTGGTCGAGGTGGAGGAGCTGCTGGGCTGTGAGCTGCGCAGCGTCACCGTCAGCCTGCAGGGGGCGGTGCGCTCCAAGTCCGATCCCTCCGAGCTGGTGGATCTGCTGCCCAGTGAGGAAATGCCACCGATGGAGCGGGCTGAGCTGGCCGAGCGCTCCGCCTCGGTGTGGACCCTGCTGGAGCGCGCCAATCTCACCCCGAAGGAGCGCACGGTGGTGATGTTGCGCTTCGGTCTCGATGGCAGCCACGAATGGCGCACGCTGGCCGAGGTGGCGCGGCAGCTGGAGTGCAGCCGCGAATATTGCCGTCAGGTGGTGCAGCGCGCCTTGCGCAAGTTGCGCAAGGCAGGCCTGGAGAGCGGCCTGGTCGAAGCCTGAGGCTTGCTTGACGTCTGCGGTCGGTTGCCCTCACCTTTCCTGGGGGCAACCGACCCTTCGCAGGGCCGGCCCCGACTCCCAGAGTGGTGCCGTCGTCCCCGACCGGGGCCCCACCCAACCAGGAGATCGCCGATGTCCGCTGCCCAAGCTGCGGGCCCTGCTGCCCAGCCCCTGCACTCCGCCGATGCGGTCGAGGCCACCGTCGTCGATGAGACGCTGCTGGCCAGGCTCCTGCGTCGTGCCGGTCGCACGATTGCCCGCCCGGCGATCGAATGTTTTGAGTTGCTGATCGATCGCAGCACGCCTCACCAGGCCCGTCTGACCGTGCTCGCGGCCCTCACCTACCTCGTGTTGCCACTGGATCTGATCCCTGATTTCATCCCGGCGGCAGGCTTCAGCGATGACCTGGTGGCGATCACGGCCCTGCTTGGTCTCTGCAGCCGCCATCTCACTCCCGACATCCGGGAACGGGCACAGCGCAGACTGGATCAATGGTTCCCTGGGAACCGCTGATGTCTGCCCGCTGCATCTCTCTCCGGTGATGTCCACCCTCAGTGCCGACCAGCTCGACGACCTCCAGACCTTTCTCAAGGACTGGTTGCGCCATACCGGTCGCACCCAGTCCGATCTGCGGCGGGCCCTGCGGGCTCCCTCGATCCGCATGCCCGTGCTGATCGAGGAGCTCCAGCGCATCCACGCCAACGAGGGCCTCAGCGGCCTGGCCGCCCGGCTCTGCGGCATCGAACAGATGTGGCAGGGCGAAGATCAGGGGCTGGAGCGCGACGACTCTCACCCCGACTTCGATGAATCCCTGGGTCAGCTGGATCTGCTGCTGGAGGAGATCCGTCAGCAGCAGGCCTAGCGAACAGCCGCCAGAGTGGGAAGGTCACCCATTGAGCCGCACCCGTGAGCAGTGTTCCGTCCCCCCGCCTGCAGGCCTCTGGCCGCGGCCCACTGCGCATCGGCGCTGCGGTGCCTCTGCTGATGGCGGTGAGTTCCGCCCTGGGATGCCTGGCTCAGCCAGCTCTGGCCCAGATCGAGAGCTTCATGCTCAAGCCGGGCAGCAAGGTGGGCCCGGCCACCCAGATCGTGCCCACCAATTGCGTCACCGCTGCCGACGGCTCGGTCACCTGTGACACCAAGATCCAGAACTCGCCCTCCGATACGCCCGCCAAGCCCTCGTATCAACCCTTCAAGAACTGATGGCCTGGTTGAAGCGAGTTCGCAGTGACGACGTTTTCCTGTCCCTGGTGGATCGGGCCGAGCGCCAGCTCGCCAAGGTTCTGGCAGCCGGTCTGCTGCTGGTGCTCGCGGTGGCGACCTTGCAGTTGCTCGTCGTCATGGTCCTTGATCTGGTGCAGTTCCGCACCATCTGGACCGGTGAACCCCTGATCCGCCTGCTCGGCGACCTGCTCACCCTGCTGATCGGCCTGGAGGTGTTGCAGAACATCACCTCCTATCTGCGCCGTCGGGTGGTCCAGATCGATCTGGTGCTGCTCACGGCCATGACCGCCGTGGGACGCAAGGTGATTGTCCTGCCCCCCGGTTCAGAGAACAAACCGTTGCTGCTGGTGGGCCTTGGCATCGCCGTGCTCGCCCTGGCGATGGCCTACTGGCTGGTGCGCCATTCGGCCCGGATCAAGGTTGAGGCCAGAACAGAGCCAACCAGATCGTTCCAGGTTGCGGATCCGTCCGCTCGACCCGATGACGGCGATGGGCACTGATCAGCAGGCTGTCGCCGCGGTTGAGCTCCCGGGGCTCTGGCTCATCGGCGAAACGAATCAGGGCACTGCCCTGCAGGATGACCACCCATTCCTGCTGGGGCTGGTCGTACCAGAAGCCGGTCGGGCTTGATGCTTCGCAGGAGTGAATCCGCTCCAGCCTGAGGCCGGCGGTTTCGATCAGCGGCTCGATGCGTTCCTGGCCCGGCGCCGGGCAGGCCCCCGCCAGCAGGTTGGCGTCGCCGGCTGCGGGGCTGGCTGTCTCGCCCCAGCGCCGGCCGATCTCGAATCCCCGCTGGCGGGCCAGGGTCACCACCTCCTGGTGCTGGCTGCAGCGCCTGAGGGCATCGCGCAGCTGGGGATCGGCCTCGCTGAGGGCAACGAAGGCGTTGAGCTGTCGCACCTTCTCCAGAAACGTCTGCAGCTGGTCTTCGGCCATGGCAGCGGCGGTGTTGGTCAGGGCAGATCCTTGATCATCCGCCAGCGCTGGAACGATTGGCCGGCGAAGATCAGCTCCTCCTCGGCCTCGATGCGCCAGCCCAGCCGCAGCAGCAGCGGTCTGGAGAGCTGGCTGGCCTCGGTGCGCAGGCGGCGGCAGTGCTGGCGCCGGGCCTGACGTTCCAGGGCCTCCACCAGCTGGCGTCCCCGGCCCTGGCGGCAGGAGCGGCCGCGGCAGTAGAGCAGCGAGAGTCGATCGATCGGATCGAGCAGGGCGAAGGCCTCAATCCCGGCTGGATCGGCCGCGTCGCAACTGGCCAGGCCGTAGCCGCGCCGCACGGCGCTCAGCACCGCGGTATCGGTGGCGGCATGGTGAGCCCAGGCCTCGATCTGCTCCTGCCTGTAGAGGCCCACCGCCTGACTGATCACGGCATCGCGGTAAACGGCGATCAGCTGGGTCTCGTCATCGGCCGTCAGGCGACGGATCACGGCTCCTGACCACAGCGAAGGGGATCCATTCTGCGGCGCTGGCGCCAGCCCCGCTTCTGCGGTTCAGCCGCAAAGATGGGGGCGCTCCCCGCAACGGGTCTGTGCTTCGTCTTGTCCAATGGCTCGCCGGTCTGGCGGTCTCGGTCCTGTTGCTGCTGCCGAGCGCTTGGGCCGCTCCGGCCTGGGGCGCGGAGCTGCTGACTGGGCCCCCAGGGCGGGGGCAGGAGCTCTTTTCTGCCCATTGTGTCGGTTGCCATGCCGGTGGCGGCAACATTCAGCGCCGCGGCAAAACGCTGCGCCTGGCGGCCCTGGAGCGGCGCCAGCTGGCCAGTGCCGAGGCCATCTCCCGCATCGCGGCCGCAGGCATCGGCCAGATGTCGGGCTACGAGAAGGTCCTTGGAGAGGGTGGTGCCGAGGCGGTGGGTCAATGGGTCTGGTCCCAGGCCCAGGCGGACTGGCCGCAGACCTGAGTGCATCCGGGACATTCCAGATCGGGGCGATCTGCAACGACGGCCCGACATCGTCGATCATCAACGGATGTGACACGGGGACCAGTGTCCATCCAGCCCATATTGTCAAGGAAACGGTATCTAGACAGACATTGGTGTGAGACCTAAATCCAATGTCTTTCAGCTTCCGTAGGGTCGCCTTGCCCAAGGCCGCCCTGCGCGGTGCCAGTGCCGCTGCCTTCAGCGTTCTCGTCTCCGCCCCCGCCCTTGCCGCTCCCCAGTCGGGTGCCGAGCAGCTGCGTCTTGATGCCCCCCAGGCCGTCGCCGCCCAGCCCCAGGACATCGCCCAGACCTACGTGCCATTGGTGGGCGACGTCGGAACCGGTGGCTTCGAGCAGGCCAAGGGTTGGTATTTCACCCTCGGTGCCGGTGCCTCGGCTCCCCAGAACCGCACCACGAGCATCGGTGTCGGTCCTGACGATGTCCGGATTCCCATCGACACGTCCTATGGCGGTGGCTTCGCCCTCGACACCGGCATCGGTTACGACTTCGGCGCCATCCGCACCGAAGTCACCTATTCCTATAGCCGCTCAAGTCTCAATGACCTGAGCGTCAGCTACAACGGCCGTGACTTCAGCACCAGCAATGTCAGCGGTGCCGTCAACAAGAACGACGTCTTCGCCAGTGCCTACGTCGACTTCCCCTTCGGCCGTTGGTCACCCTATATCGGTGGAGGAATTGGTTATTCCAACCTCAGCACTCCCAGCTTCACGGTTGAAAATCAACGCTTTGGCAATCTCAGCTATGGCGGCTTCGGCTGGCAGGCCAAGGCGGGTATCTCCTATGCCTTGAGCTACAACTGGGACGTCTACGCCGAAGGCGTTTATCAGGGCGTTTCCGGTCACGACACCGACAGCGACGTTCACTTCGGTGCGTTCAACACCTGGGGCGGCAAGCTCGGCTTCCGCTATCGCTTCGCCCACCCGGCCGTGGCTGTGGTGCAGCCGGCTCCTGCCCCTGCTCCCACTCCTTACATCGAGCCCGCTCCGGCACCCGCTCCCGAGCCCGCTCCGCCAGTGCGCGGCCTCTGGTGATCGCCCTGGGCCGGTGACGACTACGAGTGTCACCGGCAAGTCGCCAGGGAGTGGGTTCGCCCACTCCCTTTTTGATGCGCTGCTGTTCCGCTGGCAAGGACAAGCTTCAGAAGGCCTGAATCCAGGGGTAGACACACAGTTGAGTCCAGATGCCCTGGCGCCAGTAGACGTCGTTGTGCAGCAACGCCTCCACCTGCTCCTGGCTTTCGGCCTCATAGATGCCGAAGACGTGGCTGCTGTCTGCTGTGGGGCCGAGGGTGAGCAGCACTCCGGCTTCTTTCTGCTGCTGCAGCCCTTCAAGGTGTTCCTGGCGGTAGGGGCTGCGCTTGTCGATGGCGTTGTCGCAGTAGCTGCCCCAGAGGACGAACTTCATGGTGGAGAGGCGCCTGGCGCTGATCAGAGCAGCGACTCGCGCCGCAGGTAGACGCGGATCAGCTTCTCGTCCATCAGGCCTTCACGGGCGTAGGGGAGTTCGTTGCAGAGCTCAAAGACCTTGATCAGGGTTTCGGCGCGGAAGCTCTGGCCGCCAGCCTTGGCGATGTCACTGACCTCCATGGCGGTCTGCACCAGGTTGAGCTGCTCGCGCAGGGGCGGCTCAACCTGGATGCGGGCCAGGAAGGCGATCAGCTGGTCCAGTTCATGGCGATCGAGTTGATCGCGCTCAAGGGTGTCGCTCATGGTGCAGGTTGATCCTGCTGGTCATAGTGACCCCCATCCTGACCCCCCGTCTACAGGGCGGGCTGATCCTGGGCTGTCGATCTCGGGCTGGCGGACTTCATGATGGAGAGGCTTGCATGGATGGCATGGGTTCGGTTCTGCGCTGGCTGCCCCTGGGCTTGCTCGCCTTGCTGACGGCCTGCGGGCCCGTCTACCGGGCCAGGGCCGAACCTGCGGCCGTACCGATCGGCAGTGCCGAGCCCAATCCGCGCCGCCTGCTGGGCACCTGGGCCCTCACCGACAACGACAACCTGCTGTTCAACCTGCTGCTGCGGCCTGATGGCAGCGCCCTCTCGGCGATGGGCAGCCAAGGCCCCCGGCCCCTGAGCGCCGGCACCATGCCGGCGGCGGAGCTGATGGAGCTGGGCCATTGGAAGGGTTGGGGCAACGGGGTGCGGATTGATTATTCCGATGGCTGGACCGACACGATTCTGTTGGCGCCAGGGGGGCCGATTCAGTGGTCGTGGGCTCCCGGCAGCAATCGCGATGAACCTCCCACCAACACCGGTAAGGCGGTGCGGCTCAAGGGCCCGGCGGCGGGCTGGGTCGGTGTCTATCGCTTCGCTCCCACCCAACCGGACCAGCCGCCCTATCTCGCCAGCCTGCTCTCAAGTGGCCGGGCGATCAACACGATCGACACGATTGCCGCCGGCTCCTGGCGCCAGGAGGAAGCCCATCTGGTGATCGACTGGGCCAGCGGTTGGCGCACCAGCATCGAACAGGCGTTGCCGCCGGCCCCGGGCCAGTCGTTCGTGCTGCACCACTGGGCTCCGGGTGCGAACCGGCAGGGACCCGCCTCCAGCCAGCGGCAGGGAGAGCGCCTTTGAGGGCTGGCAGCCGTCAGCTGTCGAGGGCGCTGCGGAACTCGGCGCAGAAGCGGCCGGCGGCGGCGGCCACCGACTCCCCGGCCTCGTGGGCCTGGGCCATCACCTTCACCAGGGCGCTGCCGACAATGGCGCCATCGGCCCCCCAGTCGCGCACCTGACGGGCTTGGTCTGGTCCGGAGATGCCGAAGCCCACGGCGATGGGCGTGGAACCCTGGTTCTTGAGTTGCTGCACCAGGGGCTCCACCCGCGATTCCAGGTTGGTGCGCACCCCGGTGACCCCGGTGACGCTGACCAGATAGGTGAAGCCGCGGCTGGCGCCATGGATGCGAGCCATCCGCTCGGCCGGCGTGGTGGGGGCCACCAACAGGATCAGATCCAGGCCGGCCTCGCTGGCGATCGCCGAAAGCTTCTCGGCTTCTTCGAGCGGCAGATCCGGCACCACCAGACCGGCGGCACCGGCGGCGGCGGCATCCCGACAGAAATTCTCCATGCCGCGATTCAGCAGGGGATTGCTGTAGGTGAACAGCACCACCGGGATCAGCAGTTCGCCGGCCAGGCTGGCCAGCATCGTCAGCACGGCGCCGGGGGTGGTGCCGGCTGCCAGAGCACGGCTGGCTGCGGCCTGGATCACCGGTCCATCGGCGAGGGGATCGCTGTAAGGAATGCCCAGCTCGATCAGATCGGCGCCGGCTTGCTGCAGCGCCAGCAGGGTGGCCCTGGTGGTGGCGAGGTCCGCATCTCCCGCCATCAGAAAGGGCATCAGCGCGCAGCGACCCTGCTGTCTCAGCGTGGCGAAGCGTCGCTCAATCGCGGTGGAGGTGGTGGCGGCGGTGCTGAGGGTGGCGCTCATCGGCGCGTGCAGGCTGGCGTTGGCTCCGAGCCTACGGGGCAGGGGCCTGCCGGCCAGGAGCCTGCGCACAGATCCAGCCAGTCGGGCCCCGGCGGGCTGACGTCCGGCCCGGCCGGCTCACATCTCGGCATCCGCCTGGATCTGCCCCACTTCGGCCAGCAGCCTGGCCTGCTCCTCGGGGCTGAGCGAATCGAACTTGGCCTGCAGGGCGTCGTCGGTGATCGCGTCGTAGGCGCTGCGGTATTGGCGCCTCTGCTCCATGTAGGTCATCTTGCCGGTGACGACCCGCAGCAGATAGCTGCTCGTCCAGCCCACCACGATCAGCATCAAGATGCCGGAGGCGGCGATGCCCGGATCAAAGCCTTCCAGTCCACTGGCCTGGAAGCCGAGATAGCCCAGGCCCCCCAGGCCGAAAACCGCCAGTCCCAGCAGGATGACTGCTTTGCGGCTCACGCTCGTGCGCTCCCCTGGCCGGCCATGCGCAGATTGATGAAGGGGGCGAACAGGATCAGGCCGGGGAAAAAGAGGAACACCAGGCCGTAGACGCCCGTGCGCTCAAGCTTGCCCATCACCGTCCAGCGCCTGACCAGCCACCAGTAGAGCGCCAGGGGCACCACCACCAGATAGGCCCCGGCCAGGACGGTGTACAGAGCCAGCACCAGCAGGGTTTCACCCGTGAGCTGGAACGGCAGCTCGAACGGCAGCGCTGCGGTGATCGAGCTCAACAACCCTGGAAGGGGCACGGCACGCAAAGCCAAGGGAACACAAATCTAGGATGGGCCAGCGGGGGCATGGCGGAATCGGTAGACGCAGCGCACTTAAAATGCGCAGACGGCGACGTTGTGGGGGTTCAAGTCCCCCTGCCCCCATGGTTCTGTGCCAGGTGCCTGAGCACGGCTGAGGATGCGATTCGTCACGCCCACGTTGCCGCCGCAGCCGAACGGCTCCGGACTGGCTAGCAAGGACACAGGACCGCAGCGGGGTCATGGTGGCGCCCACTCCAGTTCCAGACAGCGCTCAGCCGGGCTTCAGCCCTGTTGCCGCTGCGCTCGCCTCCCCGCCAGCGCCTGCTGAGGGGCAGATCTCCGGTCCCGGTACCGATCCCAGGCCAGGCCAGGTGCTCCACAATCCAGGCCAGGTGGCCAACAAGCCAGGCCAGGTGGCCAACAACGAAGACGAGCGCATCGCCCGGTTGATCTGCCGCCAGGGCGACCAGCGCGACGGCCTGATCGAAGTGCTCCACCAGGTTCAGGAGATTTTCGGCTTCCTGCCGAAGCCGGCCCTGCTGCAGGTGGCGCGGGGCCTGCGGCTGCCCCTGAGTCGGGTCTATGGCGTCGCCAGTTTTTACCACCTGTTCCGGCTCCAGCCCCCTGCCGAGCATCGCTGCGCCGTCTGCCTCGGCACCGCCTGCTTCGTGCGCGGCGCCGGGCTGCTGGCGGTGGGCCTGCAGCGGCGGCTGGGCCTTGATCTCGATCAGACCCGCGAGGATGGCCGCTGGGCGCTGGAGCGGGTGAGCTGCCTGGGGGCCTGCGGTCAGGCGCCGGTGCTGGTGCTGGATGGCGTGTTGTTCACCGCGCCGCCGGCCGATCAGCCGCAGGAGCTCGATGCCTGGCTGACGGCGCTGGGCCTGCCGGCAGCGGTTGGCCTGCCGGCAGCGGTGAGGACGCCCTGATGGTGGCCCTCCCGCCTCGCGAACGGCCCCTGTTGCGTTGCTGCGCTGCCACTGGTTGCCGCAGTGCCGGGGCAGGAGCGCTGCTGGCGGCCCTCAGGGCGGCCGCGGCGGCCGGAGGGGCCGTCGAACCGGAGGCCGCTGCTGCGCTGACGACAGCAGGGCCAGGCCGTGGCCTGGAGGTGCGCAGCGTGGGCTGTCTGCGCCTGTGCGGCCGGGGGCCGCTGGTGGCCTGGGATGGGCCCGAGGGAACCCGGCTCTTCGGCGGCTTGCCGCCGGAGGGGGCTGCGGCCCTGGTGGCCCAGGCCCGGGGGCTGGCAGCGCTCCCCTTGCTGGCGGAGCCTGCCCTGGCCCGCCATCGCCTCGATCTGGAGCATCCCTTCTTTCGGCTGCAGCGGCCGCTGGTGCTGGAGGGGTGCGGCAGCGTCGATCCCGAGCGCATCGAGGCTGCCCTCGCCCATGGCAGTTACGCCCAGTTGCGGCGCGTGCTGCACGAGTTGAGCCCCGAGCAGGTGCGTGATCAGGTGCGCCGCAGTGGCCTGCGCGGTCGCGGTGGCGGTGGCTATCCCACCGGCCTCAAGTGGGACACGGTGGCCTTGCAGCCGCCGGGGCGGCGCTACGTGGTCTGCAATGCCGATGAGGGTGATCCCGGTGCCTTCATGGACCGCAGCGTGCTGGAGGGTGACCCCCATCGCTTGCTGGAAGGAATGGCGATCGCCGCCTACGCGGTGGGTGCCGATCACGGCTATGTCTATGTGCGGGCGGAGTACCCCCTGGCGATTGAGCGCCTGCGGCTGGCTCTGCAACAGGCACGCCAGCAGGGGCTGCTGGGCCAGGGCATCGCCGGCAGCTCCTTCAACCTCGACCTGGAGGTGCGGGTGGGGGCCGGCGCCTATGTCTGCGGCGAGGAGACGGCCCTGTTGCA
>CALPMR020000038.1 GCA_943324725.2 Bordetella parapertussis
AAATGCCCACTGTCCCGCTCCCCTCGCGTCTCAGGCCGAGATCCCCTGTGATCAATGAGCTGGCTGGCAAGCCGCGGCGCACCAGGGGCGATTCTTCGAGGTGCCCATTTGTTTTTTTGCCGTTCTTGTGATTTTGAGCAATAAATAATGTTGAGCGCAATTAATGCTCATTCATCCTGATCGGCAACCTCGAGCCTTGCTCTTGGGGCGGCCCGTTAGGGAGTCTCTGGAAAACCCCACCACCCGGCGCGAGAATTGCGGTGTGATCGTGGGCGTGGACAGGCTTCATGGGCGTCAAGCCGTTCGACTTTGGTGATAACGAGCAGTCGACGGCGAAAAAGCCGACTCGGCGCGAGCGCTTTCTTGGAGAGATGGAGGCTGTTGTGCCTTGGAATGCGCTGATCGCGGTGGCGACGATGCATCGCTTTACCGACATCGCCCTGGTCACCGACCCGATCCCCGAGGAGACCACGATCAGGGTGTTTCGGCATCGGCTGGAGGACAACGATCGCGGCGCGCAGATTTCGAAGCAGTGCAGGCTCACCTCAAGGGGGAAGTGGTGTGCCCATGCGGGGCTTCATCCACTCCAAATGGGAAAGGTTAAGAGCCCAAAGAGGAGAAATCAAGCTCATCAAAGACCGATCCCGCTCTAAAAAAGTTCGTTCCGAACAACAAGCAGCTGGTGACTCCGGCGCGGGCTTGTTGTCCAGAGCGTCCCTACGCAGGGCCTGCGGTTTGATGCCAGATCACGGAGGGCAAAATCACACCAGCCAGCACGATGCCCACACCGACCAGCGTGCCGAGATTGAGAGGTTCACCCAACACCACGGCGGCACTGAAGACGGACACCACCACGGCCAGGCTGCCCCAGAGTTCCACCGTGGCCACCGGCCAGGACAGCAGCGAGCCTCGTTCGGCGATGCTGCCCATCAGGCGGACGAGGAGGCCATAGCCGCCAATCAAGGCCAGCACCCACCAGAGCTCCAATTGCCAGAAGAAGTGGACCCCAAACCGACCGATTTCGATCAGAGCAAAAAGCAGGGCACTCACAATCGCCCCGACTCCCAGAGTGATGCCATGACCCAGATCCAGCTCCTCGAGGCTGCGATTGGTGATGTCGTAGGTGGCATAGGCCAGGACTGAGAGCAGCACCAGCATGATTCCCAGGAGATCGTTTCCGCCTCCATCGGCCATGCCACCCATCGCCCACGAGGACAGCACCAATCCGAAGCTGATCAGCGCCAGGCTCAGGGTGAACCCCTTCGGCAGGCGCTCCTTCAGAACAACCAGAGCCAGCAGGGCCGAGACAGGCAGCAGCAACGAGAAGAGCAGGCTCTGACCGATGACGCTGAGGTGCTTCAGGGAGATGAAGAAACTCAGGGGTCCAAGGAACATCCCGCAGAAGGCCCCACCAGCAATGGACTGCTGGGCTGCTCCGTTCAGACGCCGCCAATCAGCCTGCAGGCGATGACGATCAGCCAGCAGCAGGATGATACCAACCAGCAGGAAAGAGAAAAAATAGACGTTGCTGAATCGGATCGGATCCAATCCGCCCCCATGGACTGCCACATGGTTGGCTCCCTGATTCTGCATCCATTTCAGCAGGGGAGAATCAATACCATCAAGCAATACATAAACTGCCAGAGTGCCAACGGCCAGCGATTTCATGCGCCAACTTCTACTGTTGTTTTCGGTCGGCAGCGTAAGGCCTGAGTCGCCGAAGGGTTTGCTGGCCTGGCTTGAGTCACCGCACCCGGACAGGTTGCGCTGGTGACCTCGACTGATCCGGGCCACCCCGCCCCAGCCGAGGCGATCGACCTGGGGTGCGGGAGGATTCGGATTCAGCGCCGTGATGCAAGCCACTGCAAGCCTCTGGGGGCACACTGTCTCGATCTCGGTTGAAGGTGTGATCCCGAACCTGGCACCGGGGCACCCGCTCCTAGGATGGGTGGCTTGACTGGGGCCTCTGGTCTGCGGTGTTCGGCATGATTCCCACCTCCGATCTCCACATCGTCGAAACCCGGCCCCTGGTGCCGCCGGCGGTTCTGCACGCCGAGCTGCCGATCAGCGAGCAGGCTTCGCGCACGGTGCAGCTGGCCCGCGAGCGCATCAAGGCGATCCTGCACGCCGGTGATCACCGGCTGCTGGTGATCGTCGGGCCCTGTTCAGTGCACGATGTGGACGCAGCCAAGGAGTACGCCGCGCTGATTGCCGCCGCCCAGCGCCGCCATCGCGACGATCTCGAGGTGGTGATGCGGGTGTACTTCGAGAAACCACGCACCACCGTGGGCTGGAAGGGGCTGATCAACGATCCCCATCTCGATGGCAGCTACGACATCAACACCGGCCTGCGGCGGGCGCGGGGGCTGTTGCTGCACCTGGCGGAGCTGGGTCTGCCGGCAGCCACCGAGCTGCTCGATCCGGTGGTGCCCCAGTACATCGCTGATCTGATCAGCTGGACCGCCATCGGCGCCCGCACCACCGAAAGCCAGACGCACCGCGAGATGGCTTCAGGGCTGTCGATGCCGATCGGCTTCAAGAACGGCACCGATGGCAGCACCATCACCGCCATCAACGCCATGGAGGCGGCCGCCCTGTCGCACCATTTCCTCGGCATCAACAAGGATGGTCAGGCGGCCATCGTCACCACCACCGGCAATCCCGATGGCCATCTGGTGCTGCGCGGTGGCAAGGCCGGTCCCAACTTCCACAGCGAGGCGGTGGCGGCGGCGGCGGCCCAGCTGGCGGCCGAGGGCCTACCGGCCCGGCTGATGGTGGACTGCAGCCACGGCAACTCCAACAAGGACTATCGCCGCCAGGGTGAGGTCCTGCAGGACGTGGCCCAGCAGGTGAGGGCCGGTTCGATGCATGTGATGGGCGTGATGATTGAAAGCCACCTTGTAGAAGGCAATCAGAAGATTCCGGCTGATCTCTCCCAGCTCGCCTATGGCCAGAGTGTCACCGATGCCTGCATTGATCTGAGCACCACCCTGGAGCTGCTGGAGCAACTGGCCGCCGCCGTGCGTGAGGTGAGAGAGCGGCGACTGACGGCGGTCTGAGCCATGAGCCTCTCCCCTGCCGCCCTCGCCAGCTCCCTGGCGGATCAGGGGCTGCGCTGGCTGGCCATCACCTGGGTGAACCATGCCGGGGCGCCCCTGGTGAAGGTGGTGCCCCTGGCCCATCTGGAGGCAGCGCTGCGGACGGGCGTGGGCTTCTCGCCGGTGGCGGATGCTTTCGGCGCTGATGGCAGCATCGATCCGGCCCACAGGCTGGCTGTGCCCGATGGCGACCTGCGCCTGAAGGCCGATCTGGCAGCCCTGGCCCCGCTGGCGCCGGCCCGGGGCTGGGCCTGGGCGCCGGGGGAGCGCTGGCAGCGCAACGGTGAGCCCTACGCCGCCGACCAGCGCCACTTCTGCCGCCGCCAGCAGGAGGAGCTCGAGGCGGCGGGACTCACGCTGCAGGCGGGTTTCGAGCTGGAGTGGCTGGTGGCTGAGGCCGAGCCGGGTGCAGCGCCACGGCCGGCGATGCCCGGAGGTCCGTACGGTGCCGACCGGCTGGTGGAGGGGTTCGACTACGCCACGGCGCTGCTGGAGGCGATCGAGGCGGCGGGGCTGCCCTGGCTGCAGTTCCACCCCGAATACGGGGCCTCCCAATTTGAGCTGTCCCTGGCTCCGGGGACCGCGCTGGAGGCGGCGGACCGGCTGGTGCGGGCCCGTCTCGTCATCCAGCGCGTCAGCCGGCGCTTCGGCTGGCGCTGCAGTTTCAGCCCCAAACCCAGCCTGGAGCGGGTGGGGGATGGGGGCCATCTGCACTTCAGCGTGCAGCGCGATGGCCAGCCGCTGCTGCAGGGCGGCGAGGGTGTGGCCGGGCTCACCGAGGCGGGGCAGCAGCTGCTGGCGACCCTGCTGGAGGAGCTGCCGGCCCTGATGGCCCTCGCCTGTCCCATGGGGGTCTCCTATCTGCGGCTGGGGCCCAGCTCCTGGTCGGCTCCGTTCCAGGTGTGGGGTGTGGAGAACCGCGAGGCGGCCCTGCGGCTGATCCCCAGCGCTGCCGATGGCGCCGCGGCCCATCTGGAACTGAAGGTGAGCGATCTGGGGGCCAATCCCTATCTGCTGCTGGGGGCGGTGCAGCTGCTGGTGCTGCAGGGCCTGGCGGGACAGCGGCGCCTGCCACCCCCCCTGAGCGGTGATCCGGTCGCCCTGCCGCTGGGTCAGGTGTCGCGCCTGCCCGGCAGCCTGGAGCAGGCTTCGGCGGCCTTCGCGGCCAGTGCCCTGCTGCGCCAGGGGATGGGGGAGGCCCTGCACGGCTCCCTGCTCGACAGCCAGGCGGCCGAGGTGCGCCGCTGCGCCCAGCTCAGCCCGGAGCAGCAGGTGGCGGCCAGCTGCTGGTGGCCGCTGGTGGGAGGCCTGGGTTGAAGGTGTCGGCGTCATCGAAACGGCGGCGGCCCTGATTGTGTTGGCACTCACTGATTGCGAGTGCCAAATCAACAGAAACTTGGGCGAATGTTCGCGATGGACTTCATCGCTGATCGCTCTGATTATGGTGTGAGCCCTCACCGATTGTCTGGGCTGGTGCATGGCCTATCTCCTTCAGCTCTGTGGTCTTTCTGATCCCCTGCAGTTGTTCTATCTGGAGCAGCGCAACAGCGCCGCCGATGCCGCCGCCGCTGGTCCCGCCTTCGCCGGCTTTCGCTCCTTTCAGCTCGATGATCTGCTCGCCTGGGCTGTCGACACCGCCCGGGGTCGCGACTGGGATGGCGAGGCCATCCAGCGCACCGTGCTCGATGTCTGGATGGAGCGGGCCGACCTGATCCGGCAATGGCAGCTGCGCCTGCGGGAGGAACCTGGCGATCGGTTGCTGGTGGCGGCTCTCGGCAGTCAACGGGATTGGGAGCGGCGCTGCGAAGCCCTGCTTCAGGTCTGAGCTCCCCGGGCGGGTTGTTCAGGCTTGGCTCAGCAGCTGCCAGAGCAGGCCGATGCCGATCGGTACGGTGAAATTATCCAGACCGAGCACGGCGATCTGCTCGAGCAGGACGGCCGCCAGGGCCAGAGCGAGCAGCTCGGGCGGGGTCGGCGCCGGCAGGCCCGCGGCAGCGCAGACCAGCCCCAGCCCCAGCAGCACCGCCAGGCTGGTGAGGGCCATGGTCAGCGTGCCCACCAGGGAGCGCCGCTGGCCCAGCACCGTCCAGCTGGGCGAGACGACGCTCGAACCGACCAGTCCCGCCAGGCCATCGGCGAACGCCATCACCAGCACGCCGGCGGTGACGGCGGCGGCCTGTTCGGGCCAGAACAGCAGCAGCAGCAGCGTGATCGAGCCGCCATAGGCGATGGTGCCGATGCTGGCCCGGCCCACATCCTCAAGGCCCGGCAGCAGTCTGCGGCGATGGTTGATGGCGGCCAGCACGGTCACGAGCGCCGCCGAGCCGATGGCGATCCAGCGATCGATACCCAGACCCCAGGCCATCGGCACCACCAGGCCGGCGCCGATGTGGATGAGCTTGCGGCTCCATTCCGGTTGATCCGGCCAGCGGGCCCGCAGCGCCAGAGCCAGCCCCGCCAGCAGCAGCAGCCAGAGCAGCACGGCGGCCGAACCGATCAGCTGTTGACTCCATCCGCCGTTCGGCATGCCCAAGATTCAGGGCTCAGGCGGCCTGTTGCATGTTGCTCATCAGCCGCAGCTTCATGATTGCCTTGGCCTCCAGTTGCCGCACTCGCTCCCGCGAGACGTTGATCTGCCGGCCGATCTCAGCGAGGGTGAGGGGTTCGCTTCCCTCCAGGCCAAAGCGCAGTTTGAGGATTTTCTGTTCCCGGTCATTGAGCTGGGAGAGCCAGGTGCCCAGGTGCTCCTTCTGCAGATGGCGATCGAGCGAGTCGAAGTGCTCACCGCTGGCCGGATCGGCGATCAGTTCACCCAGGGTGCTGCGATCCTCTTCGCCGCGGGCATGGGCATCGAGCGAGGCACAGGGGGCGCTCTGGGCCATCAGCTCCTCCAGCTCCTCCGGCGCCATGCCCAGGGCATGGGACAGCTCCAGGCGGTTGGGCTGACGGCCGAGCCGATGGGAGAGCTCCCGGGTGATGCGTCGCATCTTCGAGAGCTTCTCGCTGATGTGAATCGGCAGGCGAATCGTGCGGGCGCTGTTGTCGATGGCGCGGGTCATGCCCTGGCGGATCCACCAGTACGCATAGGTGGAAAATTTGTAGCCCATGGCCGGATCGAACTTGTCGACAGCCCGTTCCAGGCCGATGGCCCCTTCCTGGACCAGGTCAAGCAACTCCAGCCCCTGGTTCTGATACTTCTTGGCCACGCTCACGACGAGCCGCAGATTGGCGGCCATCATCCGATCGCGGGCCCGTTGACCCATGCGCAGCTGGCGCAGTTGCTTGGCGGTGTAGCCCTCGCCGATCTCCTGGGTCAGGCGTTTGGCGGCCTGGACGTGGTGGGCCAGTTCGATCTCTTCGGCGGGGGTGAGCAGCGGCACCCGGCCGATCGTGCTCAGGTACCAGCCGATTGAATCGGCACTGAGCCGCCCCGTTGCCCGCTGATTGGCGGCCTTGGTGGCAGCGGCTTTTGATTTCAGACTGGCCTTGACAGGTGTTGATTTCAACGCGGATTGACTCTTGACCGCAGCACCTATGCGGGCATCGGCCGAGGCGAAATCAGTTGAAAGTTTCAGATCTGCAGATGAAGAAAAGCTGACTGCTCGGCTCCCTGCTGTGCCGCTGCCATCAGCATGCGGCACATCGGGAGCGGAATGCAGAGGTGTCCCCATCACCCCAAGCCTCCGAAATGAATTTGGCCGGAATTTAGCACCGTTGAGTCAGGTGTGTTGAGGGCAAACCAAGACTTTTCCGTGAACATTGCGTGAAGATTTTTTTATGGTGTTTTTGGCTACATTGGCAGCCACTGGCTGTCAGCCAGGCAATCCCCCGCGCCAACGTTCCATCAGCGTGGCCTGAACCCGCCGCGGTTCGCCTTCCGGCTGCCGCTGGCCGAAGTGGCCGTCGCTGTGCATGTGCCAGGCGCCGCTGTCCTCCAGGTAGAGCTCGATCAGGCGTTCGAGCTGGCTGCGCTGCTGGGGATCTTCGATCGGGGCGAGCGCCTCGACGCGCCGGTCCAGGTTGCGGGGCATCCAGTCGGCGCTGCCGATGAACAACTCGCTGTGGCCTCCATTGCCGAACCAGAACAGGCGGGAGTGTTCCAGGAAACGGCCGATCACACTGCTGACACTGATCGTTTCGCTCACTCCCGGCACCCCCGGCCGCAGTGAGCACATGCCGCGGATCACCAGCTCGATGCGCACCCCCGCCTGGGAGGCCTCATAAAGCAGGGCGATGATCGCCGGATCGACCAGGGCATTCATCTTGCCGCGGATGTGGCCGCCGCGGCCGTTGCGGGCGTGCTCGATCTCGCGGCGGATCAGGCCCTCCATGCCTTTGCGCAGGGTGACGGGGGCCACCAGCAGCTTGCGGAAGCTCTGTTGCTTGGAGAAGCCGGTGAGGTAGTTGAACAGCTCCACCACGTCCTGGCCGAAGTCCTCCCGTGCCGTCAACAGCCCGATGTCGGTGTAGAGATTCGAGGTTTTTGAGTTGTAGTTGCCGGTGCCGATGTGCATGTAACTGCGCAGTCGCTCCTTCTCCCGCCGCACCACCAGCGCCACCTTGGTGTGGGTCTTCAGGCCGATCACCCCGTACACCACGTGCACGCCGGCATGTTCCAGCTGGCGGGCCCACTGGATGTTGTTGTCCTCATCGAAGCGGGCCTTGAGCTCCACCAGGGCCATCACCTGCTTGCCGTTCTCGGCGGCGCGGATCAGGGCCGCCACCACCGGCGAATTCTTGGAGGTGCGATAGAGGGTCATCTTGATCGCCAGCACCGAGGCGTCTTCGGCGGCCTGATGCAGGAATTCCTCCACCGAGGTGGCGAACAGGTCGTAGGGGTGGTGCAGCAGCACATCGCCGCGGCGGATCACCCGGAAGATGCTCTCGAACTCCTCCTGCTTGATCGAGCCATCGGCCAGGCGACTGCGCTGGGCCCGGGCCAGCCTGGGCACGGTGCGGCCCTGGTACGGGGTGTCATGCAGCTGGGGCAGGGGGATGCCGATGAGGCTCATCAGGTCATCGAGCCCGAGCGGTCCGTTGATGCGGTAGAGGTCTTCGGCGTCCACATCGGTGCCTTCCATCAGCACCTGGACGATCTCGTCGGGCATCTCATCGGCCACCTCGAGCCGCACCACTTCGCCGCCCATGCGGCGCTTGCGCAGTCCCTCCTGCAGGGCCTCCATCAGGTCATCGGCCTCGAGATCCCGCAGTTCCAGGTCGGCGTCGCGGGTGACCCGGAAGAAGTAGTGACCCTCCACGGTCATGCCGGGGAAGAGCAGCTGCAGGTTGAAGGCCACCAGCTGCTCCAGCGGCACGGCGGTGAAACAGGGGGTGGGAATGCGGGCGCAGAGCTCGGTGGGGATCTGCACGAAGCGCGGCAGGATTTTCTGGGGCACCTTCACCCGGGCGAACTGTTGCTGACCGCTGTCGGGATCGCGGATCAGGGCCGCCACGTTGAGACTGAGGTTGCTCATGAACGGGAACGGGTGGGCCGGATCCACGGCCAGGGGCGTCAGCACCGGAAAGATCAGGCGCTGGAAGTAGTCGTTGGCCCAGGCTTTCTGCTGATCGTTCAGGCGCAGATAATCGATCAGCTGCACGCCGTACTCGAACAGCTGACTCTTGAGCGAATGGCGGTAATGCTGCTGTTGCAGTTCCAGCAGGGGCCGCAGTTTGGCGTGGATGGCCTGCAGTTGTTCCTGGGGGGTGAGGCCGTCGTCGCTGCGGGTGGTGACACCGGCTTCCAGCTGGGACTTGAGGGAGGCCACCCTCACCATGAAGAATTCGTCAAGGTTGTTGCTGAAAATGGCGCTGAACTTCGCCTGCTCCAGTAACGGCGTCTGTTCGTCCAGCGCCTGGGCCAGGACGCGATGGTTGAAATCAATCCAGCTCAGTTCGCGGTTGATGTACAGCTCAGGAGCAACGACCGGTTGCGTCATGGTGCTCCGTGCTCAGGCCGCTCAGGAATCCGAACGTAGCAATCTCAGCGGCTCGGCCCGTGTATCGACGGCTTTTGCCCGGGCAGACCGCCGGCCACCAGCACCGCCACCCCCAGCATCAGGGCGATGCCGAGCCAGAAGGGGGCCTGCCGGTTCAGATTCACGTAGGCCAGGCCGGCCAGCGGCGGGCCGAGGAAGCTGCCCAGGCTCTGCAGGCCCTGGAGGCTGCCCAGGGCTGCCCCCTGGCCGCTGTCATCGAGGCGTCGGGAGACGAGGCTGCGCAGGCACGGGGTGATCAGGCCGGTGCCGCTGGCCAGGATCGCCACCGCCGGAAACACCACGGCCACGGCTCGATCCACCGGGGCCAGGGGGATCATCAGGCAGCCCACCACCACCAGGCCCACCCCCGCCAGGCTGAGCCGCCATTCGCCGAAGCGCTTCACCAGCGGGCCGATCAGGCCGCCCTGGACCACGGTGGCCACCACCCCCACCACCACGAAGGCACTGGCCGAAATCCCCGGCCCCCAGCCGAAGTTCTGCTTGAAATAGACCACCAGCTCGGCGGTGAAGCCGCTGAAGGCGAGGAAGAACAGGAAGAAGGCCAGGCAGAGGCGCCGCACCTGGGGATTGCGGAACACCCGCGCCAGCTGGCTGAAGGGCTGCAGCTCCCGCTTGCGCGGCAGGGCCAGGCGGGCCTCCACCGGATGGGTTTCCGGCAGCAGGGTGAGCACCACCACCAGGTTCAGCACCGCGAAGCCCAGGGCCACCAGCACCGGCAGGGTGACGGAGATCCCCGCCAGCAGCCCCCCCAGGGCCGGCCCGAGGATGAAGCCCAGGCCGAAGGCCACGCCGATCAGGCCGAAGGCTCGCGCCCGCTGCTCCGGTAGCGAGATGTCGGCCAGCACGGCGCCGGCCGTGGCCGCCGTGCCGCCGCTGACGCCGTCGATCAGGCGGGCCACGAACATCAGCGCCAAGGGCAGGCCCGCCGCCGTGGCTCCCGGCCAGAACCGCTGCCAGGGCAGGCTGATGGTGAGGGCGAACAGGGCCAGCCCCAGCACCGAGCCGGCCACGCAGACCGTGATCACCGGCTTGCGGCCGAAGCGGTCGCTCATGGCGCCGATCAGCGGGGTGACGGTGAACTGGGCCAGGGCGTAACAGCCGCCCAGCAGGCCGACGGTCAGGCCGAGGTTGCGCTCGTCGCTGGTGAAGCCGGCCAGCAGGAACGGCAGCAACGGAAAGACGATGCTTTCGCCTAGCCTGTCGTTAAGCAAAGTGAGAAAGGCGCTCAACAGCGTTGAGGGGCGCTTGAGTCGCATGGACCATCCACAGTGAGGCTCACCCTCCCATGGCCGGGGCCGGCTGGTCTGGCTTGTCGGCCCCGGGCCTGGATTCGCCGCCTCAGGCCCTTAGCCTTGTGATCCCTTGGCCTTCTTGACGATTCCCAGCCCAGCCTCCGCGCTCTCTGCTGCTGATGACGGCCTCTGCGGCGGGCTTCAAGCCGCCTTGCCGCTGGCGTTGCTGAGCGCCCGCGTGGTGGTGATCTCGGATTTCAACTGCCCCTATTGCTTCACTCTGAATGAATGGCTGGCCAGCATGGGGTTGGCGAATCAGGTGCGCTGGGTGGGAGTGGAGCACAAGCCCCACCTGCCCTCCGGCTTCGGAGAGCACAATCGCCCCGACGATCTGACGACCCTGCGCCAGGAGGTCAGCGACGTCAGGGTGCGGGCGCCTGAGGTGGGGGTGATCCTGCCGCCGGTCTGGGTCAATTCCCACAGGGCCTTGCTGATGCAGGCCGCCCTGGAGGACGAAGCGCCGGAGCTGGCCCATCGTTTCCGCCAGGAGGTGTTCCGCCGCTTCTGGTGCCAGAGCCGGGACATCTCCGCAGAGGCGGAGCTGCAGGCCGCCCTGGAGGTCGCTGGGGTGACCCTCGACGACGGAACCTTCTTCGACGAGCAGGAGCTGGCCAGCATCACCAACTGGTGGCAGCAGGAACTCGATCGCATTCCCTGCCTGCTTGCTCCCACCGGCGCCCGCCATCTCGGCCTTCAGGATCGCCGCGCTGTGGAATCGTTCGTGCTCGGTGCCCTGCGCGAAGGGCCTCCCGGTGCCGGTTGCCAATGAGCGGCCTGGGGCTAGGCCCGGATCCCGGCGAAGACGATCAGAGCCGTCGCCTGCGCCGCCGGGTCAAGCGGCTTGAGTACGAATTGACCCAGGCGGTGCAGGTGCTGCCCCATCTGCGTCAGATGGTGGAGTTCAGCGGCGATCTGCTGCTGTTGCTCAATGGCGAGGGGCTGTTGCTGGAGAGCAATGGCCGCCTGGCGAGCCTGCTGGAGCTGCCGGCGGCGGAGCTGCATCGCCTGCCTCTGGAGCGCTGGCTGGTTCTGCCCTCCCAGGTGGCGGTGCTGCGGCGGCGCCTGGAGGCCCTCGGCGCCGGCCAGGCCCTGCGCATGGAGGTCGCTGTCTGCAGGGCTGCTGGCGATCCGCTGCCGATGGAGCTGGAAGCTCTGCGTCTGCCCCGGCCGGCGGTCCCTGGGGCCAGGGATGCCTGTTGGACCCTGTCGCTGCGCGACCTGAGCGAGCGCCGCCGGCTGGAATCCACTGAGGCGATGCTGCAGCTTCAGCGGGGTCTGATCCTCGAGCTGCGGGACAGCGAAACGCGCTACCGCGAACTGGTGGACCAGCTGGCCGATGGCCTGGCCCTGCTCGATCTCAGCCAGCGGATCCAGTTCGCCAACCCGGCCATGGCCGCCTTGCTGGGCTGCAGCACAGCGGCGGCCATGGGCCGTTGCCTCAGCGCCTTCATCGCCCCGGGCGATCTGGCCACCTGGCAGCAGCAGGTGGGCGCGCTGTTGGCGGGTCGACCTCGCCGTTGCCAGCTCGGTTTCGTCGCCGCCAGCGGTCGCTACCGACTGCTGGAGCTGGAGTTCACGCCCCGCTGGAACGCTGCTGGCCGGCACGAGGGCGCCAGGCTGCTGGCCCGGGATGTCAGCGAGTTGATGGCGGCCCGGGAGGGACTGGAGCGCCTGGCCTTCAGTGACGAGCTCACCGGGCTGGGCAACGAACAGAGCAGCCGCCGTTTCGTCGCCAAACACCTCAGCCGCCGCTTCGACATTCCCCTGGCTCTGATGTGGCTCGATCTCGATGGCTTCCGGCGGATCAACCACACCAACGGCCGCCTGATCGGGGATCGGCTGCTCTGTGCGGTGGCGGATCATCTGCGCGGCTGGCGTGCTCCCGGCGACTGGCTGGCGCGGATGGGGGGTGATGAATTCCTGGTGATCCGGCCCGGCCTGGATCGGGATGGGGCCTGGAGGATGGCGGCGGATCTGCAGCGCTCCCTGGCCTGTGGCCTGCAGTTGCCCGACAGCGACGGGCTCGGCCTGGGCTTCTGTGCTGGCCTCAGCCTCCATCCCGAGCAGGCCGGTGATGCCGACAGCCTGCTGCGCCAGGCCGCCACCGCCCTCAGCCAGGCCCATGACGCCGGCCAGGGGCTGGTGATGTTCTACGAGAGTGGCTTCACCGAAACCCTGCGGGTTGAGCTGAGCCTGGAGGGGCGGCTGCGGCAGGCCCTGGAGCACGGTGATCTGCGCCTGGTGTATCAGCCCCAGGTGGATGGCCACGGCGTCCTGATCGGCAATGAGGCCCTGGCCCGCTGGCGCGATGGCGAGCGCGGCGAGGTCAGCCCGGTGTCGTTCATCCCCTTGGCAGAGCGCACCGGACTGATTCAGTCCCTCGGCTGCTGGGTGCTGGAGCAGGCCTGCGCCCAGCAGCGGCGCTGGCAGCTGGCCGGCCTCGATCCGCCGCCGGTGGCGGTCAACGTGTCGCCGTGCCAGCTGCTGGCGCCGCTGACGCCGATGTCGGAGCTCGTGGCGGCCGCCCTGGAACGTCATGGGCTGGAGCCCCAGTCGCTGGAGCTGGAGATCACCGAGTCGGGCATCCTGCCGATCACCGGGGTGAGAGGCGAGCTCGAAAGGCTCGCCAGCCTGGGGGTGACCCTGGCGATCGATGACTTCGGCACCGGATACTCCTCGCTGGAATCCCTGCACCGCCTGCCGATCCACAAGCTCAAGATCGATCAGAGTTTCACCGCCAATCTCACCACCAGTGCCTCAGCCCGCACGATCGTGCGCGCCGCCCTGACCATGGCCCGGGAACTGGGCCTGCAGACCTTGGTGGAAGGGGTGGAGACCGCCGATCAGGCGGCCCTGCTGGCGGGCCTGGGCTGCGATCGCTATCAGGGCTGTCACTTCGCCCGCCCCCTGGAGGTGGAGGCCTTCACGGCCCTGCTGGAGCGGCGGCAACAGACGCGGCCGGCCTGAGCATGGGCGATCATGGGCTGTCGCTGCAGCCTCGGCTCGCCTTGAACGGTTCCCTGCGGCGACCTCTCTGGATTCCGATCACGGGCCTGGTGCTGGTGCTGTTCCTGGTGGCCCATCTCGCCGGTCTGGGCCTGGCTCTGTTCGATCCTGCCGCCTTCGAGCGCTTGGCCCTCTGGTTGCACGGCCAGCTGTGGCTGGCGCCGCTGGAGCTGGCTCTGGCGGCCGCATTGCTGGCCCATCCGCTGTTGACCCTGGTCAAACTGCTGGCCAATGCCCGGCTCCGTGGTCCAGCCGGCGCTCCCCTGGTCAGTCGCCGTGGGGCCGGCGCCGAGGCTCTGGCGGCCTGGAGCGCCCGGCTGCTGCCCGCCAGCGGCGGCCTGCTGCTGCTGTTTCTGGGTGTGCATCTGGGCCAGCTGCGCTGGCAGCGACCGGCGGCGGGCCAGGAGCTGGCCACGCTGCTGGCGGTGTTGAGCTCGCCCTGGTCCCTGCTGCTGTACGTGGCGGCGGGTCTGGCCCTGGCCCTGCATCTGTTCCATGGCCATGAAAGTGCCCATCGCAGCCTCGGCCTGCTCGACGGCGCCAATGGCGGCCGCATCCGCAGCAGTGGGCGCGGTCTGGCCCTGCTGCTGGGGGCTGGCTTCGCCCTGCTGCCCCTGCTGCTGGTCTGGCCCGGCCCGGCTCGGGCGGTGATCGGCGGATGAGCCGCAGCCGCCTCGATCCGCGCCTGCCCGAGGGCCCCCTGGGTAGCGCCTGGCAGCGCACCCGGGAGGGCCTGGCCCTGATCAGCCCGTCCAACAAGCGGCGCCTGCAGGTGCTGGTGGTGGGCACCGGTCTGGCCGGATCCTCGGCCGCGGCCACCCTGGCGGAGCAGGGCTACCGGGTGCAGGTGCTCACCTATCACGACAGCCCGCGGCGGGCCCATTCGGTGGCCGCCCAGGGGGGCATCAATGCCGCCAGGAATTACGCCGGCGATGGCGACAGTGTCGAGCGCCTGTTCCGGGACACGGTGCGTGGCGGCGACTTCCGCGCCCGCGAGGCGGGCTGCCACCGGCTCGCCGAGATCAGCGGCGCGATCATCGACCAGTGCGTCGCCCAGGGGGTGCCGTTCGCCCGCGAGTACGGCGGCCTGCTGGCCCAGCGCAACTTCGGTGGTGCCCTGGTGAGCCGCACCTTCTATGCCCGCGGCCAGACGGGCCAGCAGCTGCTCTACGGCGCCGTGCAGGCGCTCTTGCGGCAGGTGGAGGCGGGACGGGTGGAGCTGTTCACGCGTCGCGAGATGCTGGAGCTGATCAGCGTCGAAGGGGTGGCCCGGGGGGTGGTCTGCCGCCACCGGCTCAGCGGTGAACTGGAAACCTTTCTCGCCGATGCGGTGGTG
>CALPMR020000039.1 GCA_943324725.2 Bordetella parapertussis
GCGGGCTTCACTGGCTCCCTCCAGCAGCAGCTGGCGCGGACTCCCCAGGGCCCGGGCCACGGCCGCCTCCAGCAGGCTGACCCGGCTCTGCACCATGGCCATCCAGGTGCCGGCGACCCGCACCACGGCGCGATGGTCGTCCAGGCGCACCAGCTGGGCCTGTTGGGAGAGCAGCATGCGGGTGGAGGGCAGTTCGAGTCCGGCCAGGATCTGCTGCCAGAGTTCCGCCAGATTCGGGCTGGCTGCCGCACCGGTGGCTTGAACGGCTGCAGCTGCGGTGGTCGCCGCAGTCGCGTCTGTGCTCAACGGCGTCGGGAACGCTGCCGTGCCGGCACCGACAGCGGCTCCGGAGACTTCAGGAGTTGGGGCGCCAGAAGCGGCTCCAGAGCGCCCAGCCGCTTCAGGGCCAACAGCCGCAGCTGGTCCAATGGCGGTGACCAGCCCAACAGCGATTGGCGGCCCAACAGCCGTTGCTGGCCCAACAGCCGTGCCGGACTCCACCCCAGTGGGTCTGGCCTGAGGGGCCGGGCGGGCCGGGGCGAGGCCGGTGGCCAGGGGTTCAGCCAGCAGGCCCAGCACCAGCACCTCCAGCCACAGCCTCGGCTGCACGCTCATCCGCAGCTGTTGTTCGCTGCCCCGCAGCTGGGCCTGCCAGTGCAGCAACTTTGCCTTGCCGATTCGGCGCGCCACCTCCGGCAGACGGGGCCGCAGCTGGGGCGAGACGCTGGTCAGTTCCAGCCGGTCCGGGGCCACGCCAGCCAGCAGCAGATCGCGCAGCAGGCTGGCCAGACCCTGAAGCACCGCACTCGGTTCTCGCCCCCGCTCCAGCAGGGCCCGGCAAGTTTCGATCACCGCCAGCGGTTCGGCCGCGGCCATCGCTTCGGCCAGCTCCAGCAGCTCCTGTTCGGGCACCGCCCCCAGCAGTTCCCAGACGGCGATCGCCTCGATCGGCGCCGGCAACAGGCTGAGCTGGTCCAGCAGACTCTCGGCATCACGCAGCCCCCCCTGGGCCCGTTGAGCCACCACATTGAGGGCCTCGGCGCTGATGCCGATCCCCTCCTGATCGGCGATCCAGCGCAGGTGTCCCTCCAGGGCCTCCATCGGGATGCGCCGGAAATCAAAGCGCTGACAGCGGGAGAGAATCGTCGGCAGCACCCGCTGGGGATCGGTGGTGGCGAGCACGAACACCACCCGCGGCGGCGGCTCCTCCAGGGTCTTGAGCAGGGCGTTGAAGGCGGCGGTGGAGAGCATGTGGCACTCGTCCACCACATACACCTTCCAGCGGGCCTGCACCGGCGCGAAGCGGGAGCGCTCGATCAGCTCACGGATGTTGTCGACGCCGGTGTTGGAGGCGGCATCGATTTCAATCACATCCAGGGCGTTGCCGGCGGCGATCGCGGTGCACAGCTCGCAGACGCCGCAGGGTTCGGGCGTGGGCCCGTCGGCGCCGATGCAGTTGAGCGAGCGCGCCAGGATGCGGGCGCTGGAGGTCTTGCCGGTGCCGCGCGGGCCGCTGAACAGGTAGGCCGGCGCGATCCGGCCGGTGCGCAGGGCGTTGCAGAGGGTGGCGGCGATCGCCTCCTGCCCCACCAGCTGATCGAAGCGCTGCGGCCGGTACTTGTGATGCAGGGGCTGGTAGGCCTGGGCCATCGCGGTCGCCCGTGGGGGACGGGGTTGGTGCAGAGCGCCCCGCACGACGCCGCGGGCCAATCAGGCTACCGGCCTCCTCCCGGTTCCAGCAGCCGTTCAAGCTGGGCCTCCATCTCCTCCACCTGGCTCAGCTGGTCCGCCAATCGCTGGGCCGCCAGCCGCACGCGCAGGAATTGATCATGGCTCTCGTCGCCGGGCCAGCGCAGCTCAGCTTTGGCCAGTTCCTGTTCGAGCCGCTCCTGCAGGGACCGGCGCAGGCCATCGATCTGATCCAGGCTGCGCAGGGCCAGAATCCGGCCTTTCTCGAGTTGCTGGGGATCGAGGTTGAGTCCCTGGCGCAACAGCACCCGCGCCCCGGTGAGCAGGGCCGCCGGCATGAACTGGCCCAGGGCCAGGGCTCCGAGGCTGCCGGTGTGAAGCCAGTCTTCGACCTGGCTGCTGCGATGGCGGCCGGTCTTGCACCAGTGGGCGAAGTGCTCGCAGTTGTTGAACAGCAGGTTGTAGCGCTGTTCCCCCAGCCGTCCCATGGCGCGCCGCAGGGTGACCCCGGCGGGGGAGCAGTCCGCCGCCGCGTAGGGCACGGCCGTGATCGGCTGGCCGCGGCTGAACTCCTCGCGGGGACTGCGCAGAATCTCGCGCCCCTCCAGGTAGTGGGCCACGGTGCCATCCCCCAGGTCGATGCCGTGGTGCATGAACAGGCCGTGTTGCCGGGGGGCCTGGAGGTGGTCGGCGGCGGCCAAGGCGGTTCAGGCGGCGTTGACGCCCGATCAGCTTGGACCCGGCCGGTGTTCTGCAGGCCGCTGGGGATGGGGGGATTGCCCGACCGGCAGATCGCCGCCTGGCACTGGCTTCAGGCCGAGGCTGCTTCGTCCATCAGGCTGTCGCGGTCACTGTTGGCACTGGGGATCTGCACCACATTGGCCTTGCTGCGCTGTTCGACCAGATCCCGGGTGATCGTGAAGCTCTGGATGTCCTGGCGCGAGGGGAGGTCGTACATCACCTCCAGCATCAGCTCCTCGACGATGCCGCGCAGGGCCCGGGCGCCGGTCTTGCGGCGATGGGCCTCGACGGCGATGGCGGTGATCGCGTCCTGGTCGAAGTCCAGGCGCACGTTGTCCATGCTCAGCAGGGTCTGGAACTGCTTGACCAGGGCATCGCGGGGCTCGGTGAGGATCGCTTCCAGCGCGTCGGTGTCGAGGGGCTGGAGCACCGCACTGACCGGCAGGCGGCCGATGAATTCCGGGATCAGGCCGTAGCGCACCAGATCATCGGGTTCGAGATGGCGCAGGGCTTCGGCCACCTGCCGTTCCTTGCCGGTGCGCGGGCGTGCCTGGCCCCCTTCGGGCAGGAAGCCGATGGCGTTGCGACCCATGCGCTTCTGGATCACGTCCTCCAGGCCCACGAAGGCGCCGCCGCAGATGAACAGAATCTGGCTGGTGTCCACCTGGATGCAGTCCTGGTAGGGGTGCTTGCGGCCCCCTTGAGGCGGCACGTTGGCGACCGTGCCTTCGAGCATCTTCAGCAGGGCCTGTTGCACCCCCTCACCGGAGACATCGCGGGTGATCGAAGGGTTCTCACTCTTGCGGGCGATCTTGTCGATTTCGTCGATGTAGATGATGCCCCGCTGGGCCTGTTCCACATCCATGTCTGATTTCTGCAGCAGGCGTAGCAGGATGTTCTCCACGTCTTCGCCCACATAGCCGGCCTCAGTCAGCGTGGTGGCATCGGCCACGGCAAAGGGCACATCCAGCATCTCCGCCAGCGACTGGGCCAGGAGCGTCTTGCCGCAGCCGGTGGGCCCGATCAACAGGATGTTGGACTTGTGCAGCCGGGTGGCCGTCTGGTCGGTCTCCCCTTTGCCGTCGCCTTGCCAGGCCAGGCGCTTGTAGTGGTTGTAGACCGCCACCGACAGCACCTTCTTGGCTTCGTCCTGGCCCACCACCTGTTGATCCAGGAAGCTCTTGATCTCCTGGGGTTTGGGCACCTGGGCCAGGGTGGGGGCCGGTTTGCTGGTTTTCTTGGGCTGGGCTTTGCGGCTGGTTTCAGGACTGGGCCGGCTGCCGTGGCCGTGCCCATCGGCCAGCTCTTCGTCGAGGATTTCGTTGCAGAGATCGATGCATTCGTCGCAGATGTAGACGCCTGGTCCGGCGATCAGCTTGCGGACCTGCTCCTGGGACTTGCCGCAGAAGGAGCATTTCAGGTGGGCGTCGAACTTGGCCATCGGCGACGGGTGGGGCGGCGAAGGAGTGGACAGGGGCGGCTGGCGATTCCAAGGATCAGCTTGAAGTCGGTGGCGGTTGCTCTCCTTGGGGATCTCAGCGGGGATGGACCGCCCCCAGGGCAGGAGTCTCCAGCCCTGGGCGTCAGGCTGCGGCCGGGAGGCCGCTGTCGTTGACCACCCGGTCGATCAGGCCGTATTCAACCGCTTCTGCTGGCGAAAGGAAGTAGTCGCGGTCGGTGTCTTCGGCGATTTTATCGAGCGGCTGGCCGGTGTGTTCGGCCATCAGCCCATTGAGCGTGTCCTTGAGAAACAGAATCTCGCGGGCCTGAATTTCGATGTCCACCGCCTGGCCCTGGGCACCACCGAGGGGCTGGTGAATCATGATCCGGGCATTGGGAAGCGCCATCCGCTTGCCCTTGGCGCCTCCGGAGAGCAGGAAGGCTCCCATGCTGGCCGCCAGCCCGTAGCAGATGGTGACGATGTCAGGGGCCACCTGCTGCATCGTGTCGTAGATGGCGAAGCCGGCGGTGACGGAGCCGCCGGGGGAGTTCACATAGATCTGGATGTCCTTTTCCGGATCCTCGGCCTCGAGATACAGCAGCTGGGCCACCAGGGAATCGGCCACCTGGTCGTCGATGCCGGTGCCCAGGAAGATGATCCGCTCCCGCAGCAGGCGGGAATAGATGTCGAAGGCCCGATCGCCGCGGCCGGACTGTTCCACCACCGTGGGTAGGACGCCCGGAGCGGCACTGGGGGGTGGCGCGGTCAGGGCGTTCCAGGGCTGCGGCCCGCTCCAGTGGCTGTGCACCGGGTGGCGGCGAAGGCCAGCGGGGGAGGGAATCGCGTTGGGTTGGGCGTCGATCACGCGGACGTTCTCAGGCCTGGGTATGGAAGCAATCTATGGGCTCAGTCCTTGGCTTCGCCGTCGGAGGCCTCGTCAGCGGCGGTTTCGGGGGCCTTTTCGGTGATGGTGCTGTGGGCTTCCAGCCATTCGAGCAGGCGCTCGTTGAGCAGATCATCAGCGACGGCCAGGCGCAGCCGCTGCGGATCGATGCTGCTGGTGTCGCTGAGGCCGCGGCTCACCTCGGTGACTTTGGCCTCGATGTCCGCTTCGGCCACCGCGATCGATTCGGCGGCGGCGAGGGCCTTGAGGGCCAGGTTGCGGCGCAGCCGCTGTTCCGCCTCGGGGCGGGAGGTGTCCATCAGGCTGCGCACCAGATCCTGAGTGAACAGCTTCTTGACATCCATGCCCTGCTTGGCGATCTGGCTGGCGGTCTGCTCGATCAGATTGCGGATCTCCACCTGGACCAGGGTCTCCGGCAGTTCCACCTCCAGCTGCTCCACCAGGGCTTCGAGCAGGGCGTCGTGGCGGTTGGCCCGGTGGCGCCGTTCGGCGTCCTCCTTGAGGCGGGCTTCCAGATCGGTCCGCAGCTCGGCCAGACTTCCCTTGTCGCTGGCCTGCTGGGCGAAGGCGTCGTCCAGGGCCGGCAGTTCCTTGGTTTTGAGCTCAATCAGGCCGATCTCGAATTCCGCCGGGCGACCGGCCGCATCCGCCTGGGGATAGGACTCGGGGAACTGGCAGGCCACCGTGCGGCTGTCGCCGGGTTTCAAGCCGATGATCCCCTCGATGAAGCCGGGAATCATGCGGCCCTCTTCCAGTTCCACCTCCATGCCCTCGGAGCTGCCGCCCACGATCGCCTCGCCGGTGTCGCTGTAGGTGCCGCTGAAGCTCACTTCGGCCACATCGCCACTGGCGGCGGCCCGGCCCTCCACGGGCACCAGCGTTGCCAGTTGCTGGCGGGACTGGTCCAGCAGCTCATCGATCCGGGCGGGGTCGTAGTGGATCGCTTCCGCTTCGGCTTTAAGGCCCTTGGTGGCCTTGAGGCTGGGGCTGGGTTCCACATCCAGCTCCAGGGTGAGGCTGAGCGCGTCACCCGGTTCGAAGCGCGCCAGCACCACCTCAAAGGCCTCGCTCAGCTGGGGCTGGCCGATCGCCTCGATCTTCTCCTGGCCGACGGCCTCGCGGAAAACGCTGTCCACCAGATCTTCGAGAGCCGTGGCCTTGATGCGCAGGGGGCCGATCTGCTGGAGCAGCACCGGCCGGGGCACCTTGCCCTTGCGGAAGCCAGGCAGCTTGACGCTGCGGCTGAGTTTGGCCAGGGCGGCGTCATAGCTGGCCTGGCAGCGGCCCCCCGGTACGCCGATCTCCACCGCCAGTCGGCTGCCCGGGCGGGGGCTGGTGCTGACCTGCAGCGAGGCGCTGCCCTCGCTCGTGGCGGGTGGGGTCTGGGCGGCTTTGGAGCTGGCGGCGGCAGGACTCATGAACGGGGCCGATCGAGCAGGGCAGCCCGCGATCCTAGAAAGTGGTGCGACCGGCGTCCGCACGATCGCCTCGGGCGCGTATTGTCAGAAGGACGCAAGCGTTCGACATATTCCCAATCCAGGCGGAGACGGCAGTGGGCCGAACCGTCCTTCCGGTGAGTTTTCCGGCACCGGGATCAATGCATCAATCCGCAACAGGCCAGTTCGTGCCGTTGCCCTTCCACTCTCCCCGGACCCGAGCGCAGCTTTCTCCGCCCCCTGCCCTTTCGGATCTCCGACAGTTCTGTTTCCAATCCGTCCCTTCCGTTGACCGCCTTTTCCGCAAGCCCCTCCGCCGATCTCCGCCCTGCCTGCCCCGGTGGCCTGCCCCGCCGGCCCTTGAAGGTGGCTGTGCTCGGAGCCACCGGCGCGGTCGGCCAGGAATTGCTGCTGCTGCTGGAGGAGCGTTCCTTCCCCGTCAGCGAGCTCACGGTGCTGGCCTCGCCCCGTTCCGCCGGTGCCGCTCTGAGCTGGCGGAACGAGAGCCTCACGATCCAGCCGGTTGAGGAGGGCTGTTTCGACGGCGTGGATCTGGTGTTGGCCTCGGCCGGCGGTTCCGTCTCCCGCCAGTGGGCACCCCGGGCCGCGGCCGCCGGTGCCGTGGTGATCGACAACTCCAGCGCCTTCCGCCTGGATCCGGCGGTGCCCCTGGTGGTGCCAGAGGTCAATCCCCAGGCCGCCTTTGCTCACCAGGGCATCATCGCCAACCCCAACTGCACCACGATTCTGCTCACCGTCGCCCTGGCCCCCCTGGCGGCGCGGCGGCCGCTCCGGCGCGTGGTGCTGAGCACCTATCAGTCCGCCAGTGGCGCCGGTGCCCGGGCCATGGAGGAACTGCGCCAGCTCAGCCGCACGGTGCTCGACGGCGGCGAGCCGCTCAGCGAGGTGCTGCCCCATTCGCTGGCTTTCAATCTGTTTCTTCACAACTCGCCGATGCAGGCCAACGGCTATTGCGAAGAGGAGTTGAAGATGATCAACGAAACCCGCAAGATCATGGATCTGCCGGATCTGCGCCTCTCGGCCACCTGTGTGCGGGTGCCGGTGCTGCGGGCCCATTCCGAATCGGTCAACATCGAGTTCGAAGAGCCCTTCCCGGTGGAAGAGGCCCGGGCCCTGCTGGCGGTGGCGCCGGGGGTGGAGTTGATCGAAGACTTCGACACCAATCGCTTCCCGATGCCGACCGATGTCACCGGCCGCGATCCGGTGGCGGTCGGCCGGATCCGTCAGGATCTCAGTGAGCCCAATGCTCTCGAGCTCTGGCTCTGCGGTGATCAGATCCGCAAAGGAGCGGCCCTCAATGCCATCCAGATCGCTGAACTGCTGATCGCCGGTGCGCAGCAGGCTCAAGGAGGTGCGCTTTGAGAACCGATCCCTCCACCAGCGCCTGTGCCCAGGCTCCTTTTGGTCGGGTGATCACCGCCATGGTGACGCCGTTCAGCGCCGATGGGGCGGTGGATCTGGAGCTGGCGGCCCGCCTGGCCGAGCACCTGGTGGCCCATGGCTCCGATGGCCTGGTGCTCTGCGGCACCACCGGTGAATCTCCCACCTTGAGCTGGCAGGAGCAGCATCAGCTGTTTGCCGCCGTGAAGGAGGCCGTGGCGGGCCGGGCGCCGTTGTTGGCCGGCAGCGGCAGCAATTGCACGGCCGAAGCGGTGGAGGCCACCCGTGAGGCGGCAGCCCTGGGTGCCGATGGGGCGCTGGTGGTGGTGCCTTACTACAACAAACCACCCCAGGATGGGCTTGAGGCCCATTTCCGGGCGGTGGCGGCGGCGGCGCCCGAGCTGCCGTTGATGCTCTACAACATCCCCAGCCGCACCGGCTGCAGCCTGGCGCCGGAAACCGTTGTCCGCCTGCTGGACTGCCCGAATGTGACCAGTTTCAAGGCCGCCAGCGGCAGCACCGAGGAGGTGAGCCAGTTGCGGCTTCTCTGCGGCGATCGCCTGTCCATTTACAGCGGCGATGACGTGCTCACCCTGCCGATGCTGGCCGTCGGGGCAGCTGGGGTGGTGAGTGTCGCCAGCCATCTGGCCGGCCCCGAGATCCGCGCCATGGTGCAGGCCTTTCTGGCGGGCGAGAACGCTGCCGCCCTGGCTCTGCACGAGCAACTGCTGCCGCTGTGCAAAGCCCTGTTCTGCACCACCAATCCCGTGCCGGTCAAAGCCGCCCTTGAGATCGCCGGCTGGCCTGTTGGCGCCCCCCGTTTACCCCTCCTCCCTGCTGAGCCTGAAGTGAGACAACGATTGCATTCGGTTTTGGCTGCCCTGCGTCCCACCTGACGCCAAGGCTTGCTTCCGACTACGGCACAACGTCCTCTTTTTACGAATTATCTGGTTATCTCTTTATGACAAGTCAGAACGGTCAAGGTCAGACAGCTCAAGCCAAGCAGCCCTGCCTGAGGGTGATTCCCCTCGGCGGCCTGCACGAGATTGGCAAGAACACCTGTGTTTTTGAATACGGCGACGAGCTGATGCTGGTTGATGCCGGCCTCGCCTTCCCCAGCGATGGCATGCATGGGGTCAATGTGGTCATGCCCGACACCAGCTACCTGCGCGAGAATCAAAAGCGAATCCGCGGCATGGTCGTCACCCATGGCCACGAAGATCACATCGGCGGTATTCCTCACCACCTCAAGAACTTCAACATCCCCATCATCTACGGCCCCCGGCTGGCGATGTCCATGCTCCAGGGCAAGATGGAGGAGGCGGGTGTCACCGATCGCACCACCATCCAGACCGTCGGTCCCAGGGATGTGGTGCATGTGGGTCAGCACTTCAAGGTGGAGTTCATCCGCAACACCCACTCGATGGCCGACAGCTTCTCGCTGGCGATCACCACGCCGGCGGGGGTGATCGTGTTCACCGGTGACTTCAAGTTCGACCACACTCCCGTGGATGGCGAAACCTTCGACATCCAGCGCATGGCCCACTACGGCGAACAGGGCGTGCTGTGTCTGTTCAGCGATTCCACCAACGCTGAGCTGCCCGGTTTTGCTCCGCCGGAGCGCTCCGTGTTCCCCAACCTGGATCGCCACATCTCCCAGGCCGAAGGCCGGGTGATCATCACCACCTTCGCCAGCTCGATTCATCGCGTCTCGATGATTCTGGAACTGGCCATGAAGAACGGCCGCAAGGTGGGCCTGCTGGGGCGCTCCATGCTCAACGTGATCGCCAAGGCGCGCGAATTGGGCTACATGCGCTGCCCCGATGATTTGTTCGTGCCGATCAAGCAAATCCGCGATCTGCCCGATCGCGAAACCCTGTTGCTGATGACCGGCAGTCAGGGCGAGCCCCTGGCGGCGCTGAGCCGCATCTCCCGCGCTGAGCATCCCCAGGTGCAGGTGAAGTCCACGGACACGATCATCTTTTCCGCCAGCCCGATTCCCGGCAACACGATCTCAGTCGTCAACACCATTGACCGGCTGATGATGATGGGCGCCAAGGTCGTCTACGGCAAGGGCGAAGGGATCCATGTGTCCGGCCATGGTTTCCAGGAAGACCACAAGCTGATGCTGGCTTTGGTGCGACCCAAATTCTTTGTGCCCGTGCATGGCGAACACCGCATGCTCGTGGCCCATGCCAAGACCTCCCACTCGATGGGCATTCCCGTCGATCACACCCTGATCATCGACAACGGTGATGTGGTGGAACTCACCCCCGATTCGATTCGCAGGGGCGAGCCGGTGAAGGCGGGCATCGAATTGCTCGACGCTTCCCGCAACGGCATCGTCGATGCCCGGGTGCTCAAAGAGCGTCAGCAGCTGGCGGAAGATGGTGTCATCACCCTGCTGGCTGTGATCACCACCGACGGCGTGATGGCGGCGCCGCCCCGGGTGAATCTGCGGGGCGTTGTGACCAGCGCCGATCCCCGCAAGCTCTCAATCTGGGCTGAACGGGAAATCAGCTGGGTGCTTGAGAACCGCTGGAGTCAGCTGTCGCGCAACACCGGCGGCAAGGCCCCCGAAGTCGACTGGGTTGGCGTGCAGCGCGAGGTGGAGGTCGGACTGCAGCGTCGCCTGCGGCGTGAGCTGCAGGTGGATCCCCTGATCATCTGTCTGGTGCAACCGGCTCCTGCCGGCACGCCCGCTTACAAGGGTCGGGCAGACAGCGAGCCCGACACCAGACCTGCCCCCCGCGGTCGCCGTGATGGCGGCGGTCGTGAGAGCAGTGGTCGCGAAGGCAGCGGTCGCGAGGTTGTGCGCCAGGTCCGCGGCGAGCAGTCAGCCCCCCGCCAGCTGGTGACGGCGGCGGCCACCCCAGCCCCCGTGGAGGCCCCAGGGCCGGCGGCGGTGGCGAAGGTTGTGACTGAAGAGCCCGAGCTCAGCGGTCGGATCCGTCGCCGTCGCTCAGCCGCCGTCGCCGGCTGATTCGGCACTCACCAACACCCGCAGCAAGCCCAGCAGCAGTTCAGGGTCCTCCTCCTCCACCGGGGCAGGAGGATTGCGGAACAGCTCGAAGAGCACATCCGGTTCTGCCGCTGTGTCGAGGGCTTCACCAGTCAGAGAGAGCAGGCTCTGGGATTCGCCTGGAGCCGCGCTCAGTTGATGCCCAGGAGCGGACTCTGCTCCTGACTCCGGCTTGATCGTCTGCTTCTCCTGCCAGGTCAGGGGCGTTGGCGTCTTGGCTTCGGCCGCCGGGCCCGTTGTGGTCCCCAGGATTGCGGCACTGGCGATCGCAGCAGCTGCCGAGAGGCTGGTGCTGGGCAGCTCCACGATCTCGGCGGCGGTCATGGCGATGGGTGGTTCCGGCTCCATCACCGTCAGGTCCAGTTCTTCGGCCAGCCGCGGATCAGCCTGGTGGACCTCAAACAGTTCCGGTTCATCCACCACCTCCGGGATCAGGGTGACCTCCGGAGCTGTCGGCTGGGTCCGTTGGGCCGTTTTTTGCTGGACCGGCGGGGCGAGGGCCTCGCCGGCTGCGGCCACCACCTCCTGCTGCGCCGCTGATGGGGTCGTCGGCTCAGGGGTCGCCGCCTGGGTGGCCGGCGGGGCCCAGGGGGTTGGCGCCGCCGATGCTGCGGCGGCAGCGGTTGTCGCGGCCAGGGCGCCGGTCACCAGCCAGGGCATCGCCAGGGAGCCGGTGGCCGGCGGATTGATCGTGGCTGAATTGACGTTCGCTGCAACCAGGGTGGTGGCAGGCTCAGGGCTCGCTGGGGCCAGTGCTGTCTCGCTGCCCAGTGCTGCGGCCCGATCGGCGTCCGCTGTCAGCTTCCGATTCTGGGAGGACAGGTCCGGCCCGCTCAGCTCGCCGGTGCTGGTCTGGAGCGAAGTCGGTGCCTGGCGCTGGCTTGCTGCCTGGCTCGGGGCTGCTGCTGGTGCCGCTGCGGTGGCTCCGGTCGCAGTGCCCGGTGACGGCTCCCCTTCCGTGCCGGCCTCGATCACCGCCGGGCTCACCGGCTTCGGCAGAGCGCACTGCTGTAGGCCCTGCTCGGCGATCTGGCGCAGGGTCAACTCGGCCTTGCTGTGGAGCACGTCGCTGTAGAGGTCTTCGGCGATGTCCTGTTCGTTGAAGCCATAGAGATGGGCGTGCGCCATCAGCAGTTGCACCCGCTCCTTCAGTCCCTCGGGCACGGCAGCACGGGTTCGGGGGATCTCTTCCAGCAGGCTCTGGCCCTGGTCGATCACCTCGCCCCACTGATCAGCGCAATAGGCCTGCTCGATGGCGGCATAGCGCTCGGTGGGATTGCTGTGATCAGCAGAGTCAGCCATGGCCTTCAACGGCTCGGATCAGCTTCAGTGTGGTCCGCTCCCAGACGAGTTGCCAGCGATCCGCCAGGTTGAGCAGGCCAGGCCCCCGTTCGGGGGCCAGCCGTGCGAGCAGGATGTCCAGGGGCTGACTCTCGAGGCCGCGGCCGGTGTGCAGCGCCAGCCAGTGCTGCAGCAGCCGCCCTTGTCCGGCCGCCGACAGGGCCAGCAGGCCCGGGCGCAGCAGGGTCAACCCAACTGGATCACTTGTGTCGCGCAGGGCGGCCAGGGCCAGATCCAGCAACTCCGCCTGCTGTTCCAGTTCCGCCGCCAACCGTTCGGCCTGGGCGCTGATGCGCAGGCTGGCGCCTGGATGCAGGGCTTCGAGCACCGGCAGCACCGCCGCGCGCACCCGGTTGCGGCTGAGCCGCTCGTCGTCATTACCGGGATCCAGCCAGATCGGCAGCCCCTGTTGTCGGCAGATTCGCGCCGTATCGGCACGAGAAAAGAGCAACAGGGGTCGCACCAGCAGCAAGCTGTCCTGGCTTTGCGGTTCGTCTGCCGGCCGCTGACCGGGGGGACAGGACAGCGGGCGGCTGGCCCTGAGGCTGGCGAGGCCGCGCCAATGGCTGCCGCGGGCCAGATTCAGCAGTACGGTTTCGGCCCGGTCACTGGCGGTGTGGGCGGTGAGCACACGACGGCAGCCTTGCCGCAGCGCCTCGTGGGCCAGGCAGTCGTAGCGCCACTGGCGGCCGATCGCTTCGCGATTGCCACGGCCTTTGCCGCAACGTTCCTGGCCGCCGCCTGCTTCAGGGCCTCCTTCCTGACGGCCCCCTTCGTTGTCGCCAGAGCCAGGGTCGCCCCCGTCGCTGGCCGGGGCCCGCTCGCCGTGCAGGACCAGCCCCTGGCTCCGGGCCCAGGTTGCCAGCTCCTCAGCCTGGCGGCTGCCCTCGACCCGCCAGCCGTGATCGCCGTGCCACAGCCGCAGCCTCCACCCATGCAGAGGTTGCAGATCCCGCAGCAGGCCCAGCATCGCCATCGAGTCCTGGCCACCCGAGATCGCCAGTAGCAGCGAAGCTCCCTGGGGCAGCAGCTGGGGATGGCGCCGCAGATGGCGATGCAGCCGGTGATGCTCGGCGCTCCAGCGGCTGGGCTCCCTGCTGGCTTCGGATGGGAGAATCGGTTCAGCCATTCCGCTCGCCGTCGATGACGCGTCTTTCCAGCCTGCCCTCCCCCCTGGCCCGCGCCATCGAGGAACGCCGCCTGCTCAAGGTCATCGCTGGCCTGACCAATCATGACGGCCCATCCGTGCTGGCCATCGCCCGCGCCGCCGCCGCCGGTGGCGCCGATCTGGTCGACATCGCTTGTGATGCCGATCTGGTGCGCCAGGTGGCCAAGGCGGCTCCCGGTCTGCCGATCTGCGTGTCCGCCGTCGATCCCGAGCTGTTCCCGGCTGCCGTCGCCGCCGGCGCCCAGCTGGTGGAGATCGGCAACTTCGATGCCTTCTACGCCCAGGGCCGCATCTTCGAGGCCGCCGAGGTGCTGGAGCTCACCCGCCGCAGCCGCGAGCTGTTGCCCCAGGTGGTGCTCTCGGTGACCGTGCCCCACGTGTTGCCCCTTGACCAGCAGGAACAGCTGGCGTTGGATCTGGTGGCGGCTGGCGCCGATCTGATCCAGACCGAGGGCGGCACCAGTGCCCGCCCCTTCAGTGCCGGGGTGCTCGGCCTGATCGAGAAGGCCGCCCCCACCCTGGCGGCGGCCCATGCCATCAGTCGTGCTCTTGCCGCCGCCGAGCTGGATTGCCCGGTGCTGTGCGCCTCCGGCCTCTCCAGCGCCACCGTGCCCCTGGCCCTGGCGGCCGGTGCTGCCGGTGTCGGCGTCGGTTCGGCCGTGAACCGGCTCAGCGATGAGCTGGCGATGCTGGCCGTGGTGCGTGGGCTGCGGGAAGCGATCACCCCGGTGCCCAGCTCCGTCGCCGGCCTCGTCTGAGGCGGGCAGCGTCCCCCGCTGTTCCGGTGCCCTGGTGGAGACGTCCAGTCAGGTCCGGGACAGTGTTCTGGATTCTGTTGTGCCACGTCGATCCAGGCCGTCAGCCAGGGCTCCGGGTCGCGGCGCAAGGCTCGCCACTCCCGAATTGCGACAGTGCGTTGTGCGTCGGGTTGGCTCTGCCTAGGTTGCTGATCTGAATCCTCAAGGCCAAACCCATGGGAGCGCTCATCTGGTTGCTGCAGTGGCCGATCCGTGCCGCGATCCTGCTGTTCGTGGCCTGGTTGCCGTTGGGCGTGGAAGTCGAAAACTTCGGCATCGGCCTGCTGGCCGCCGTGGTGATCGGCCTGCTCGGCTCTCTCCTGATCTTCCCGCTCAAGGCCCTGTTCGCCCTGCCCTGGTTGATCACCAGCCTGGGGGGGCTGGTCACACCCATCTCCTGGCTGTTCAACTGGCTGATCACCGTGATCCTGTTCGGGCTGGCCGCCTGGTTGATCCCCGGTTTCCGGTTGCGCAACGGCCTGATCACTGCCGTGCTCGGTGCGGTGGCCTACGCCGTGATCTCCACCGTGGTGCTGCGCCTGATCCACCTGGATGTCGATTTCACCCGCGCCTCGGCCCTGGTGAGCGGTCTGCCCCTGGTCTGAGTCGCGGCTTCGCTGGCCGGCCTGCTGGTTTGAGCTACCCAGGGGCAGAGGCAAGTCTGGTCTGGCGGTTCTCCTCCGCCTCGCAATCCACGCCTGCGGCCCCAGAATGGGTTGATGCTTTTTCAGCTCCACGCCCCC